>NZ_CP165998.1:0-22357 GCF_041222865.1 Cronobacter turicensis
GCAATGTCGCGCGCGCCGGTGGCGGTTGCCAGCTGGTCTTTATACGCCTGAATCTGGCTCTGGTAGTGCTTCGCCGTTTCCATCCAGCGCTGCGCTTCTTTGAGCCATTCCGCCTCGCGCATCGGGTCAGCATCAACCAGAACGGGGATACCGGCATTTGCCAGGGGGCTTACCATCATGCAGACGAAAAAAAGTGCACGAAAACGAGTTTTCATAAGGAGCTCCTTTTATCAGAGTGCTTTAGCCATGTAGGTATCAAGCCACTCATGCGGCTGCATACCTTCACGGTAAATGGATTCGAAGATTTCGAGGTTAGGGGCGTCGCCGCTCATTACTTTCGTGTAACGGCCAATCCCGGAGAGATCGAGCGTGACACGTGCTGCAAAGCGTTTGGTGTCACCACGTCTGAACTGATTTTTAACTACAACATACTGGCGGGCTTGCGGGTCCAGCCCTTTAACCACGTCGAATACCTCAGGTTCAAATTTCATGCCGTCAACATAGTGAGACCTGTCGGCGCTGGGGTTGGCCGCAAGGATCTGCGTACCGCACTGCTCGATTACCGCCGGTGCGATGTCATCCTTGATAATTTCATGGGGCGACTGCGTACCCACGACCAAAAAACCATTGAGCTTACGGATGGTTTTCAGCTTGTTATAGGCAAAGTCCTTGAACACCGGGTCACGCAGCCACTTCCAGAATTCATCCATATAGATGACCAGGCGACGACCATCAAGCAGGCTGGTAATGCGATAAAGCAGATAAAACGATATCGGCGCACAAACGTTGGCATCGTCCAGGAACTCAGTACCGTCGATGCCGAAGTTATCGCAATTGCTGATATCGAACGTGTCAGACTCGTTATCAAACACCCAACCAAACTCCCCACCCTGCGCCCATTGGGATAGCCGGATATCCAGACCATTCTCCTGGGCTTCCTTTGTGGCCGGTTCTGGTAAGTTTTCCCTGAGTCGGGTAATACCAAAAAGACGATATTCCGGCTCATTGCTCATGACGGCATCAACCGCAACGCTCAGACGTTGTTCATCGCGTGGAGTGATCGTTGAGCCGTTACGGGTACAAAGGATTTTCATCAGTTGTTTGATGAAGTTGATATTGCGTTTGGTTGCCGGCAGAGAGAACGGATTCCATCCTGTACGCTCACCACTGATAACCCGGTAATAACGCCCCCCAAGCGCCCGGATGTTCATTTCCGCGCCACGGTCTTTATCGAGGTAAACAGTCGTAAGCCGTTTGGTTCTGGCATCAGGCGAAAAGCTGTCTGCCCGCCTGTATTTCTGCTGCATGTTCTCGAGGAACGTCATCAGCATTGTTTTCCCTGAACCGTTCGTACCAAGAATGCAGGTGCTGGCCGGGTTTTTCTCGTCAAACTCATCCTTATCGGCGAGTGTGTTATGCAGGTTCAGATAGTACCCATCGCCGGACGGTGTACGCAGCAGCGCCATCGCATCACCCCACGGCGCACGATCGCGCTTGCCGGGATAGAAGTTATGGAGCGCGGCTAGCTCGACAAAGTTCTGGCTGCTCAGCTCGCCTTTACGTGGCCGCAGGTTGTAGTTACCAGGCAGCTGCGCCATGTAGGCCGCTGAGAGCGATATCTCTGCCGGAACCGGCGTTATCCCGATGTTGTTCAGGGCATTACTGATTTCATTGGTGTCGGCAACCAGGCTGTCCAGCGTCGGTGAATGCACCATGATTGAAAAATGATGCTTACCATAGGCAATTTTTCCCGAGGTCAGCAGGTCTAGCGCGACATCCAGATCGAGACGCTGGGAAATCGCATCGTCATCGGAGCTCATGAGCAACCGGCGGGTACGCTTGATTGCTTTTTTCGCTTCTTCCCTGGACATACAGGTGTACGACTGTGTGATCACATAATCACATGGCGCATACAAAAGGGAGTCCATCATCCCGGTTCCCGTTTCCTCTGAGAACTCTTTAACTTCCAGCCCACGAAAGTAGCTTGTGCCGCTGACGTGATTAATCTGGCCGGATTCAGCGGAAAAGAACAACGCCGCAGCGCCCATAACGTCATATGCCGGTGTGCGCGTAACGCGAACTCTCCGCCACTGGTGAGTCAGCAGGTACTCATAGAACGCCAGCTGAGACGAATACACCGCCTTACCTTCGGTGAAGGTGCCAAGAGAACGCGCACCGTAGCGCGAAAACGCTGTGTCCAGGGTGCTTTTGATTTCCAGCATTTCCTGTAATGCACCGTCGAGCTCTTTAAGCTTTTCAGTGTCTTTCATGCGTTTGCGTTCTGCCTTTTCCAGCCCGACAAACGGTCTGAAACAGACCGTTATAAAAAGCCGGTTCCGGCGGAATGGCGCATCTTTTAGCGAGGCATAGTAGAGCTCGCTGATCTTATCGGCATAAGGATTACCCGATTCCTTATGCAGCGAGTCCGTAAACTGCTCCCGGATGTTGTGCACATAAAAGGTGACCGGCAGCCCCTCGAACGAACGGATAAGCCCGTGTAGCTGATTTGTGCCAATCTGGAGTGTCTCTTCCGATTCGCAGTCGAACGGTGTACCCATGACCTCCCAGGTGCAGTAGAGGTCACTTTTGGGTGAGCGAATCACATTCGGATGGATATGCGAGGAATACGGAATGTATTTCCTGATAGTGGCACTCTGATTTAGTTTCATGGCGTCGATAAACTCCGTGATATCAACAGGCTCATGCTCAACCGGCATAAACGTTGTTGCGCCAAATAAACGATTTGCTACTGGTTTTCCCCTGGCTCTCAGCCATACGGCGATAAGGTTGAACCGCATCGGTTCATTTCTGGTCAGTGATTTCATCACCAGAAATTCAACAGGGAGCAACAGGAGGAGGGAAACAGAAGTCCAGATAGCAACGATGATGGTTACGCCAGTGACACCCAGCAGGGGCACCATCGGCACCCCCCACAGCGCCGCCGGGCGTTTCATTGCCTTAAGCAGCTTTGCCATATGTGCAGCCTCTTAGCCCATAATAAGAGCGGCGATTTCACTGCCCCCGCCAATTAAAATGCCGCCAATGATGATGTAGCCGCACTGCGACAGGCTCTCGCCTTTCCAAAGGGTCTTATAGCCAATCCAGATCACGGCCACGGTGATCGTGATAGCCGCCAGACCATGCAGCCCTGTAGCGATTTTTTGACCAACCGTGTTAGCTCGGGTAAACCCATCCGCAAATGCCGGACTGGCCGCCAACGCTGCCAGTGAAGGTGAAACACGGGTTAGCGCTTTAAACATATTCATTTGTCTTCCTCATTTTTGGTTAAGTCTCGACTTCCGCGAATAACCTTCGCGGGGTAGTAAAGAGCCGGTGATTTTTTCTGTCGCAGCTGTGCGGGAACGCCGCGCACAACCGTGGCAGGCCAGATAACTTGCTGACTTGGGGGAGCTTCCACTGGAACCGCTGTGAGGGTTGCCGGTGAAGAAATCTTGTCCTCACTAGTGCCTGGCACGGCATAGCGGGGTTTATCCGGGGAATAGCCAATCCTTTGCACGTAACTTGTTTTCGCTAAGGCCGTCTCTGGCTGCTGCCCGGTGTTGAAATTGCCGGAGTAATAGCAGCTCAACGCCCGTTTAAGGGTGCCGCCCCGCTCATAGCAGTCAGTGATGATTTTTTCGTAAACAGAAAGGTTGGTGCAGGGATTGAAAAGGTCGCTTGCCGTGACGCCGTAGGTATCAAAATTGGTACTGGTGATCTGCATCAGTCCGACAGAATAGCGGCGGCCTTTCGCCTCTATCTGCGTAACGATGCGCTGCGCATCCTCCTTATTTGTTGGCATGTGAGTGATAAAGCCCTTATCGCCTGGCTGCCGTTCTGGCCTGGGGACTATCTCTGCAATGGCGTAGGGGTTAAATCCTGATTCGACCCTTACCACATCGAGTGATGTGGAAGGGTGTACGGTGGCGGCACACTGCATTGCCACCGCCAGAAATGCTGAGGTGGAAAGCATGGTAGCCTCACAACGTTAGTTGACGGGGGCACCCTGCGGAGCGTCGTTATCATCCTTCGGCTCAAGCAGTACAAGCTTTCCTGAAACGGAGATACCGGGCGTGATCATGATGTTCAGCCCCGATTTTCCGTTATGGGGAAAAGCCGCGCCGACCTTCGTCCAGTACGTGCTTTTTTCGCCGTTCTCGCCGGTGGGAACTTCTTGTGTGACATACACGTGATAGCTTGGTTTACGCATGAATTACTCCTTCTGTTTATCTGCTAGCAGCTGCTTAAGCAGCTCGGAATGAGCCTGATCGCTGAACTGGTCGATCAGATAGTGGAGAAAGGTACTGGGTCGGATATTGGCCTCAGACAGATAGCTGATTTCGCGGGCGTGTTTAGCCAGGTCCTGATATCGGCCTTTGCCAATGTAAATCACTGCCGTACTTGATTTGCCTGGTACGCTTTTCGGCATGAGATGAAAACTCCTATGAAAAAAACACCGCTGCTTGTAAGGCGGCGGTGTTGAGGGGTTATGTTTGATAAGTCTTATTGGTTTTGAAGCAGCCTTGAAAAGGCAACCTGGCGTTGGAGCGGTGTTCGTATCTGAGAGAGTTCTTGAATTTTGAGCAACAAATCGGGTGAGATATTCCGACATTCGAAAACGTCTTCATCAGGATTAAGCGCCAGAAGACGGGCGCACTCAATCGCTGTTATCACCGATTCAGGCACGGTGCATGGTGCTGCACCGAAGCTGACAAAACCATGAGCACCCGGAATGGATGTAATGGTTGAGGTGTGAACAACATTAACGTCGAATCGCAGAAAGAGATAACTGGGGAAAAGCGGTTTCTCTTCCTGGCGAACTGCCCGGCAGTCTGTGCGGGGCGTAACTTTAATGTAACGGGGGCAGAATACCTCAACACCTATGTCCTCAGCCCTGCGGCTAATGCGTTGAATATCCTGAGAATTGCAGTATAAAACATACCATTTATACATAAGATCCTCCCTTATAGGCACAAGCCCCCATTTTCCGCCGTCTCAGGTTGAGAAACCCTAAAACGCGTACTCATAGCTCATCTGTATAAAATGTACTGTAATTTTATACAGTGGTTTTGGTGTGTCAACATCAAGAACCTCTAAACATAATAACATTGATGTTTAGATATTCAAGCAATGTTTGTATATCGAAACGATGAGGACGAGCGCGCCCTATATGATTGGCTAATCAAAATGGGGTGGGTCTATGGTGCCGAAACGGTTAAAAGAAGCGCGGGAAGCCGCCGGTATTTCTCAGGAAAAACTTGCTCAACTTGTTGATTTAGAATCGGTTAATAGCAGATCGAAAATTTCAAACTATGAAGCTGGCCGTTTTGCTCCCTCGTTTGAGTTTGTATGCCGAGTGGCTAAAGCCCTAGGTTATCCTGAATATTATTTCTACACGGTGAGCGATGCTACAGCTCAAATCCTCTTGCAGCAGCATCGGGAGGGATTCCATTTGCAAGAAGGTATCGCCGGTGAAGTCCAAAAAATGGCTGAGCAGCTCGACGATGTAAGAAAGCTGGTTGCTGAGCTAAATGAATGCCTGAAGCACCGTTCCTGAACTTCTCATAACTGCCTGCCGCGCTTCGCTTGCCCAACCCCTGTTTCCCACACAAAAAATTTGTGCAGGAATCAGGGGTTACCTGTTTTAAACAACGTGGTTACGGTGAGGTAGGAAGGTGTTATTAATAATCTCAAGTTTATTGAGATTCATACAACTTGATGATTTTTGGCGGGAAAATCGCATTGTTTAGGCGAGATAATTGATCATAATGTAATGCCGTGGTAATTTACGGACGGCTTAAGAATTCATGCGGGTTGGACGTTCCCGGTAATAGCGTCCAGGGAGAGGGGTAAAGCGAAAGCTAAGCCCCTGAATGCAAAAACCCCCCGAAATCTGTCATCAACTTGGCGGAAGAGTCAGATATCAGGGGGTCGAAAGCAGGCGCTGGCCTGTGAAGGATTATAGCAAATGCATAACCTAACACAACCCTTTTGCACCGCCATAAGTACAGGCGGGCGTGAGTGATCAAACCCTCTCATTAAGACCCCTTGCCTCCCCAACAGGCGTGGCAAAACAGACCCCTTGTTACAGCGTCACTTCGCGCAGGCGTCGTCGTTTCTTGAATCGGTGGCTTAAGGCGCTTGCGACTGTTGCCGGGCGCATCAAAATCAAGTCCGAGCTCCGCAGACGCATCCGGCATAACCGGTACTGGGTCAATGAGGCCAATAAATACGGTATCGAAACGTTATGCGAGCTGATGCTGGCTATCCTCGACGATCTCGATTTAAGAGACTGGCAGACCCGGCATAACCTTGAAACGCTGGCTGAACGTGCCGGTCTGGCAACGTACAGTGACGCAGGTCATAAGTCGATTTCACGTGCCAGCCGTGGATGTGATCGCCTCTTCTGGCTCAATGCTATTATCACCGAGAAAGCGCAGTTCAATCCCTATGATGCCCGTTGTGCGTGTAAGCATATCGAGGTAACAGAGGATTTCTTCGCTATCCTCGGCATACCGCTCAAACAGGTGTACCGTGAACGCGCCAGGCTACTTAAGGCCGACCCTGAGGAAATGATTACCTCATGGGACAGCCGCCTCATTGCTATCAGGGTTGAAAACTGGAAGCGCAAAGCGATGGCCGGACTCGCCAGGATGCAAGCCAAGCGCCAGGCAGCTCGTGAACGCAAAAAGGAATACTACTCACCGACCACAGCCTGAAATGGCTCCCACTGACCGCCTTAACTGGCGGGGATCCCGCACGTCCTGAGTAAATCACCGTCTAAAAAACAACCAGAAAAAGGCCAGGTCAGGCACATTCGACGCCTGTTATGTGCTTCGATGGGGGATATTCAATGAACGTGCGGGATAAGCGCTGTACAGATTGTGGGTAAGTAATCATGAAGTGCAAACGGAACCGTGCAATTACTCTTTGGTTTATCTTTTAATTACTTACGTAATAAAAGATAAACCAAAAAAGAAAAACATTACTGTTATCCCCTTGAGTAAGTGGATAACTGAACGGCAGCGGCGCAAGCGCCTCAGAGATAGCACCCCACGCTAAAGCGCGGGGCAGTTAAACCGGAATCCGACGAGGGATAACAGCTTGCCTGTTAGCCGTTGGCGGATTGGACAAATCCGGCAACGCCGGATGCGTCAGCAAAGACCGCGGATAGTCATTCATACACGCTCGTAAGCGCCTCTAACGAGCCGCTAACGCGGAGATACGCCACGACTGCGGCAAAGCCTTGTCGTGACCACTCCGACCGCGCACATGAGCACCTGAGCCGCTTTTAGCGGGTATGGCTTAGCAGGGTAAGGGATGGATTGGTGATCCCTATTGATCCACTACCGGCTTCGCCGGGCTTCGTCGGCCTACCAGTTCGGGAATATGTAAGCATAGCGCGCCGACTTTCATGCGCTAACGCGCATACAGTGGACTGGCTGCGCACGGCTCAGTGCACAATCCCGCCAGGAAAGAGGTGTTGTAGCTTTTCCCACAGATCGATCAGCATCAACACATCCGCCAGGAACAGGCGCGGGGCGCACAGGGTTGTCTGGTAAATCCGGTATAAATTTTTCACAGCCAAAGCCTCATGGTGGTTGTTCACCAAAATTGTTGCGTCACGACATCGCGCATACCCGAGAAGTTTTCGCAGTCAGCCTATCCGCAGCCTGCGCCCGGTGTCTTCGTGCGGGTTGTCAGCTGGAAGTGTGACGAAAGGACATGCTGCATTCTTCTTGGGGGTTGTCATGAAGCCGAGACTAAAGGCAATGAATGTTGCGTTCCTCTTGGGGGTTGGCAGCTTCCGGCATGCATGAACATCTGCCGGTTTTTTGTGGGGAAAGAGTTAGCACGGTCTGATGCTCAGTGGAATGAAAACGTATGTAAGCTGTGAAAGGTTGTCTTAAAAACCGATTAAGCCCATTTTTTCTCCTACGTGATCTTACCAGCAGCCATCTTGGCCTTTCGGGCGATACGCTGTTCTATTCTGCGTATTTTTACGCTGAATCCGTCATGGTACCTGAGTTTTTCCTCAATGCGTTTTTCTCTGTTCCGGTGTTCAATGGAAGGAGGTGACAAGCGGTAGGCTGAACGCAGCTCCCGTGTGAGTTCCACAGCCTTAAATCCCAGTAACGAAAAAATCTCTTGCCGCTTTGCGTAAAAACCATCGCCCGAGCCGTCATCACACTCACGTGCTTCCATCAGTGCTCTGGACGTGTCGTTTTGCAGGCTTTCAATGACGCGCACTCTGTCACTGATGCTGATGGGCAATAACTCTCTGCCAGGGATATCAGGCACGGCCAATAGGACTGTCTCAGATTGCGGAGTTCGATCACGGTAATCGTGATATTCAGGATTGGTAAAAGGTGGGTAACCGTCATCTTCGGCCACGGCATCACAACCCACAACGAATCTATCCAGCACGCTGACCAACTGTGATGCCGCTTCTGCTTCGCGTCTTTGCCTGCTTTTGCGGTTAAAAAAAAAGTATTCAGCTGTCCGTACGATAACTGAAAATACAGAGCCTGGCAGGGTAGGTATGCTCATTGTTATGTCCGCCTGTAATCGTGATCATGCTGGATTAATTTTACCCCATTTAGTGAAATGGCATACCACACAAACGCAATCTCTTTGTTTTACCGAGTCCGGGAAAAAGTCTATCCAATCCCCTTTTTTAACAAACGGCCGCTAAAAACCGGTGCCGTTAATGCCTTTTATGTTAAATCGCTGACTTTGATAAGATAAATGTAAGGTCTGCCACGTTGCGCCATCAAAACGCACGATTTAGCCATTCAGAGACACCAAAACTCCCGCAAAACCACATGTTATTTTTCTGTTAAAAAGAAACATCCATTTAACACAATTAACATTTTTCAAGTTCGTCGCATTTTCACCGCATCAGCAGCAAATGAGCACTTTCTATCTTTCTATAATTATAGAATAATAGAATTGTGGTTACGGAACGTGCAGCCTTCAAACCCATAAATTGTAGTGTGCAATACAATTGCTTTACGGAGATGATGTAATGACTGATATCAAACCTGCCATCAAAGCCTACAGCGAGTTACAGGAAGCCTACGACTGGTTTAACGCAACGCTCTTTGACCGATCCTTGCCTGACTTGTTAATCACCTTACAGCGTGGCCGTAATACCTTTGGTTACTTCGCTCCTGAACGCTTTACAGGTGAATCAAGTGTTTCAGAGCTGGCGATGAATCCTGATTATTTTGGTGGCCGTTCTCTGGCCGATACGCTCTCAACGCTGGTACATGAAATGGTGCACGTCTGGCAACACTACGCGCCCGTGAAAAAATGCCGGGGCGGTTACCATGATCGTGTTTGGGGCGGGAAGATGGAAGATATCGGGTTGATGCCATCTAATACAGGCGTACCCGGTGGGAAAAAAACTGGTCAGCAAATGACCCACTACATTATTCGTGGTGGCCGCTTCCAGAAAGCCGTCTATGACCTGCTAAAAAATGGCTTCTCAATCTCCTGGTATGACCGCTGGTCTACCGGCGCAGCTGTCATGTCGAAGATTAACGGCGACATACTCGATGACTGGCTGGCCGTCACAGATGAAAACGATACCGATCTGATTAACCGCCTCACCCTGACCGTGAGCAAATCACGCCCTGAGTTGATGGCAGACGATGACGAGGCGGCTGTAATGATTAAACCGCCGGTTAAGGGTACAGGCACCCGGACAAAATTCACCTGCCCTGAATGCGGTGTGAATGCGTGGGCGAAGCCCTCCGCCGTACTACTCTGTGGTGAGTGCGAGTGCCAGCTTGAAGCAGCAAAATAAAAAAAAACTATAAACCTATAATTATATAATTATATGTTTATATTTACACCGGTATTCGGCTGCGCTACACTTTCGATAACGGTATATTTTTCTATAAAAATATTTATATAGGGGGTTCTATGACAGCGGTTATAGCTCTTGCTAACGGGAAAGGGGGCGTGAAAAAGTCCTCGATGTCACGCGCGATCGCGACTGAATACACCAAAGCGGGGTGGGGTGTCCTCGGCCTGGACATGGATATCGATCAGGGGTCGTTTCTTGACTGGGGGCAACGCCGTTTACGTAATGGCTTTGAACCGCCGGTAACCATCCAGGGCTGCGGCACCGTTTCTCAGGCCAAGAAACAGATTGAGTCAGGCCAGTGGGATTTGATTGTCATAGACAGTGCGGCATATGCCACCAAATCACTACTCAGCCTTATCGACATTGTTGATCTGCTGGTTCTGCCTACAGGGTTTAGCGTGGATGATCTCAGAACGACTGTGACGACTGTTAACGCTTTGCGAAACAAGGGGCATTCAACAGACAAAATGGCGGTGGTTTTTGCGGGGGTCAGTGAGAGTGAGAGTGAATATCGAGCTGCCGTAGAATATTTGCAGCCGTGCGGTGTGCCGGTCATTCCTGGTGCTATCCCGTTTCTGACATCGTTCAGTCAGGCACAGGATAAGGGGCTGGCGCTTACTGAGTCTCCTTTTCCTGGTCCTCGTCAGAAAGCTGATGACGTTGTGCAGGGCGTTATCGACAGACTGACAACACTGACGCAATAGCATATAATAATATAATTATATTTATCTAGGAGGTGACATTATGGCGAACGTACCAGCAAAACCCCGCAACACCAAAGGCGAGCCACCGAGCCAGCAGGACACCGAACACGGCTTTAACCCGACTCGTAAAAGCGCCGACGGGCGCAAAGCCCAGCTGAATCTGTATATTGATATGGAGCTGAAACGCGAGTTTCGCTCGATTGCTGCGGCTAATGATATGAAGCATGGCGAGCTGTTTGAAGCTTACCAAGAGTTCTGGAAAAAACATCACTGACACATCAGGTCACCCGGCATCTATGCCGGGTGATGGCCTCACTGCATATCGTTCAGCCACTTCTTCTCATTCACTCTCTTCTCCAGGTCGGAAAACAGGGCTCCCCGTGTAATCGTACCCACCATAAAAAGTATCAGCAGCGCGATGATTGCTCTTGCTGATACCTCGGCCAGCGATGGCGGCACCGGTTCGCCTGCGTGCTGTATAAGGGCTCCCATCGCAAAATAACAGATAAAGACGCAAATAAAGCCCAGAATCCCAATACGTGCCGCCCACTCCGCGAGGCGAAATAACCAGTATTTCACAGGCATCGACTGTTTCAGGTCACGAATGATCAACGCATCGACTTTATGCGTCAGTGGATGAAATTTTGTTAAAAACATAGCTCCCTCGCCTATCAGCTAAAAACGTAAAAATAGAATTATATAATTATACGATTCTATTTGTGTTGGTTGCGCCACTTCCAAGGCTCAACCGGATTTGATGCAGACCACAACCCGATTCTATGCTGTCTGGCCTCCTGTTCAATCCTTAACATATTTTCATCACTGGCGCGGCCGTGATAACGGTAAGCCCACGCCATACCGGCTTTAACCTGCTCGGCATTGATATTGACGCCATTGATAACGACCGTACCCAGCCAGCGGCCATATCTGTCTTTGTCCTGGGATTCTATCCGGCTGTCCTTTTGAGCGGCCAGATTAATCAGGTTCTGCTTTGCTTTTTGCCCGAAGGGCTGCGAGGACTCCGGCGCATCTATGCCGTTCAGGCGCACCCTGACCATCTCGCCACTGGTAAGAACCTGCACCGTATCGCCATCAATCACGCGAACAATACGGCCAGAAAAATCAGCCAGGCACAAAGCAGGGTGTATCGATGCGATTAGCATTAAAGCAGTTACTGCACGCTTCATTTTTTACTCCTTATAATTATATAAAAATATAAATCACCTAATCAGCTGGCGCTGATTTTTCCAGTTCTTCGATGGTGCGGAAAAGAAACATTTCCCGGTTCTTACCTTCAAAAGGCACGGGAACACTGTTTCTGACGACCGTTTTAATGCTGTCAAAAAGCCTCATGAGGGCGGTTTTAATCCTCTCATCCGGCGCAACGTACATGGCATAGTGCCAGCGTCCGGCATCACTGGCGGCCAGATGACTGTTAATAATGTTGATGTAGCGGGCGCGTGTTTTAAGGGAGCGTTCGGTTTCTACTGCGACAACAGCCCCGCTGTTTAACGTAATAATTCCATCGGGGCGATGACGAACGCCCGGATAACGCGCCTTAAATTCGCTCCGATCACCATTAATCCAGTTCTTCCCGCCCTTTTCCTCAAGGGCGATTCGCACACGCTGGTTAAGGAGCCGGTGCTCAAGAGTCCAGTACCTGAGTTTTCCAGGTTCGAAATAACCCGGAAAAACGTGATCATCAGCAGTGACTACCATTGCGAGCCCCTGCATTGTTATTCCCCATATGGTTATTTTTTGTTTTATACCAGGGATTTCATGCTTGATAATGAAACCCTCTTTTACAGCGCGGTTGAGTATCTTATATAAAGGGCTGTGTGCGTTCTTACTGAAACCGAGGACATTACGTAGTGTATTAAAGTCGGAATATGTTTCCTCCTTAAGGAAACTCAGGAGACTAAGCATTTTACTTGCTGACGCTTTTTTCCTTTCTGTTACATCATGAATAAGCATTTTCTTCCTCACAAGTCGATAGATGGTCTTTCCTGCTCACTTTCATTAAAGGCAGGCGATGCGGATTTATCCTCAAAGGAAAGAAGCTCGATATACTTTTTCTTGGCTGGTATATGGTAAAGCTTGGTGGCTTTTGCCAGGTCATTTTGTGTGAAAACGAAACCAACGAATTTAGGAAGGTTAAGCAGCATATTTGAATCGATATAGTATCTTTCAGCCTGCCTTATCATCCTGTCAGTATCAATTTTCTCAGTAAGAGATATATCAGTTGTGACTTTTCTCATTTCATCATCAACAAGAATAGAGCCCGTCATTCTTGCTACCCACTCTGCTGTATCAGGATCGCGCAGACGATAAACCAGCATGAATTTGCAGTTTTCAACCACAGAACCAGCAACGGCATCACCATCTAAATCTGCGGGGCAATCGTAAAGGTCTTTAATTGACTGGTGCGCCATTAATATATGCACGCCTTTATCCCTGGCTGCGCCTAAACCTTCCAGAGCAGGACGTGAGAGATGATATTTAAGTTCATCAAGGAAAATGGCAATTGGTCGGGGCTTCTCTTTTATCCTGTCTCGTGTCTCGGCGATCTGAATCAATCGTGTGAGTATCATACGTTGAGCAGAAATTATTTTCTGATTACGCATCGAACCAATAATGTAGCAGCAGCCGCCCTCGTCAAATATCTTTTTAAGAGAGAAGCCGTATGTGGCATTAATTGAGTTAACCAGCGCTATCTCTTCTAGTTCACCATAGAATGCCGGGACATCTTCCTCCAGAGATTTAACAAAGTCGGTGTTAAATAAATCGCGGAGTGTCATTCCTTTTTCATAAATTGCGGATGTTTTCCTTGCTGCCCTGCGGTCAGCGATTCGATAAAAGTCTGCACCCTCTCCTTTTTTAGCCAGGCTAAAGCCTGCGTTAAAAAGTTCTTCCAGTTGCTCATGATTAATATCAGCTAAAAGGTCTAGCTGGAAATTAAGGTCATTAAGGTTTATCAGTGTGAACTCTTTCCCGGCAACTCGGCAGGCTTCACGGAGAACGTGCGGAGCCCATTCATCGTTTTTCGGGTCTTCAACAAAGACGCCTTCGTCTAATAAGATTGCCTGATAAAGAAGAACAGAGGCGCTTACACCTTTACCGGAACCGGTTGTACCTATCATATCTGCGTGCTGAGACTGAAACTCTTCAACCGTTATGTATTGCGGCTTGTCGTCTTTATCTAAGCCAATGAATACGCCTTTTGAAATGTCGATATAATCAAGTGGATTATATGTGATGCTGTCAGGCAGCATTTCCTTCACTTCCCTTACGTCTGTTCTTGTATTTCTTTCCAGTTTGCTCTTTTTAATCATTCGGTGTTTAAGGTGGTCTATTTCCCCTGCCAGTAATCTGCGTGTCATTATGTGGAAAAGCAAACCGATAAAGGTGAATGCAATCGTCAACCCCCACAGAACCGGCTTAAAGATAATGTTGTTATCGAGAACTTTAAACAGGTAGCTCAAGCCCTGTATGGTAAGTGGTGATATTGTTCCGAAAATAAAGAAGAAGATAGACGCGCACGCCACACACTTTAACCAGAAGGGTGCGTTTTTTCTTTCCTCCCTCGGCAGGTGGAATATAAAAGGAAGCGTTAGCCCCGCCAATATGGAGAGTATTACCGGGCTGTCTTGCAGCCATAAAAGAAAAACAGAAAAGGCGTCTGCAAAGCCATTCAGTCTTTGCACCAGATGTGATCCCATGTTATTTGCTCCGGGCGTAATGTCAGAAGAATGGGGGCGAGTCATGGAGTCAAAGCATCGAGTCGCGGCGCGACTCCATACAATGACTCCATGATTCGACCCCATAAAACCCTAAAAGATCATGAGCGTCAGAGACGCTCATGCCCGTTCTGCGAGCTTTCGGGAAAAAGCCGACCAGTGGTCGTCTTCCCCCCGAAACCCGCGCAGGACGGGCAACGGCGTGTATCATTCCGGTCGGGCTGGACGCCCTCACTGCATGATACATGGGGGTAATGTCAGGGCTGGACGCCCTGCCAAAACCCCCAACGTCAAAAGCGGCACACCGTCGCGCGCTACGCGCGACCAACCCCTTTAAGACGCTGCGTTTAGCCTATTTTTCCTCGCAAGCTCGTAAAAATCGGAACGCTGCTTTAAAGGGGTTGGTCGCGCCTAATCGGTGATATTCCCCGCTGGGGCGGGAAATATCACCTGGCTGCGACGGTGTGCGGGGCAAGCCCCCCACAAAAAGCGGCACGTGGGCGTGCCTTTTTGCTCGCCGGGGCGGCAAAATTTTTGCGGCTCCCCCCGGCCTGCTCAATTCGCTGTGGGCGAATGTTCGCAGGTGGGCGCGGATGCTGAAAATTAACAATTTCTCCGAAATTGAATTTTCTTTCCGCGCTCCACTTCCTTATTTCACGTCTTAACAATTTCTCCGAAATTGAAGCCTGAAATAAGCAAGCCTAAAACCATCGGCTCCGGCTTCGTACTTGGGTGGATTAGCCAGTTTTTTACTCTTGCTGGGCTCGTATTTCTCTCCAGCATTCTGCTTCTGCCTCTTCAGCTGCGCGAAGTGAATCATCGTCAATATAAAGACCTTGAGACGCTGCGTAATCTGTCAGTTTAGCCGCGTCGACTGCATTAAGGTATTCGGTATGGTTACGTAATTCATTTAACAGACGTGCATGGTAAACTTCATGATAAAGGCCGCATCCGTGATGCGCACTCTTTGAAATATTATCCACAATCTTTTTCACTGAAATTCTATCCTGCTCTTTTGAATTTATATTTTTAATAAACAAGTCTTGGTTGTTCATTTATAACTCCTTTTTTATGTGAGTTAATTTTGTTGATTTGAATGCGGCGTTACAGATGAGATATGTAAAAAAGCGCCACGGTTCCAAAGATGACTGTTACTATGAATATGGCTAATGAACATAGCGCTATTTTTAAGTAGCGGATGATTTGGCTCCCCGAAATTAATTAGTGTTCAGTGGATGATTGATTTGAAAAAGTACTCGATGAAATAAAATGATGACCAGATTACAAGTAAAATCAGCAGGGCGATTCCGATTATTAATTTTAAGTTGTTCATTTTATCCTCCGCGTTTTCTTCCGTATTTGGATAAGATGGTGTTTATTGCCTCTTTCCCTGCATCAGGGCATTCGCCAAGAAATGCTTTTCTGGCATCAAATGTACGTCCTGGCTGAAAGCCGTGCTTGTTCTTTTTGACGATATTGAAAAAGTCGCGTTCTGCTGATTTGCATTCGCTGCCGCCGCTATTTCCTGTTGCTTTCCCATACATACAAAAAGCTACTTTGCACGGGTCAGCTGCGAAAGAATAAAATGGTGCTCCGGCAAACAGGCATAACAATGCAGCCGAGATAACGGTTCTTTTCATATTTAACTCCTGATTGCTATCTGATGTTAACGCGAGAAATAAATGCTCGTTTCACTGCATGCGATACAATTCAATGTTGGCTGATATTCAATAACTCCTTTTGCTCCATGCTGGCGAAGCCAGCTTTTAGCTTTAAAGAAGTTATCACCGGATGGAGTGCTGATAACAATTCGAGGGGAATGCGCAGCGGCGTAAAAAACTGCTGGCGTCCATAACGTATCGTCAAAATCCGTTGCACGTATTACAGCTGACCATTTCCCGTTAACTTCTCTTGAGGGAATGATAATACTGTTATCATCCCATTGTGGCATTGTGCTGTTAACGGAATTGGCTGGCTTGTCCCATTCCACCGGCACCGGCGGCGGCGGAGATGAACATCCGCAAAGTAATGATGTAATAAAGATGGTGTGCTTTACATTTATCATGATTTCATGGCCTCGAAATATTCTTTTCGATGTACAGGACGGAAATAAATATCATTCATTCGGCGGATATTGCCGTCCAGATCGATACTCACAATAACGTCCAGGCTATCCAGCACCTTACGTAACATAAAGGCATAGGGAAGTTGTGCGCATTGTGGGTTTTCATAGCAGCGCGTAATAAAACCGTCGATGGCTTCCATTGCCGAACCGGCATGAATAGACGTCATACTCCCTTCATGCCCTGAACCTGTTATTTTCAGGAAGTCCCAGGCTTCGGCTCCCCTGACCTCTGTTAATAAAATGCGGTCGGGGTTCATACGGTAATTCCAGCGCAAAAGACTCGCTGGCGTAACAATCGAGCCTTTTTCGTCTGATGACTCAGACGGATAAAAAAGATGCACATAGTTTTTATGTTTAAAGAACGTAATTTCGGGGTTGTCCTCAATGGTTGTGATCCTGAGGTCAAGCGGGATATAACCTATCAGCATTTTCATATAGGTTGTTTTCCCCGTGCTCGTTTCACCTGCAACCGCAATGGTTTTCCCGTATTCAACGCACTTTTCCATAAAGAGCGGAATGTTTTTTGTATTGTACAATTCAATTAGTTCGGCATCGTGCGTTTCGGTTTGTTCAGAGCCCGTAACACGATTATAAAATCCCGCATCAATGTATGACTGGTGCGGGATTTGTACCCTCGAAGGTTTTCGGATTGTGGCAGAGACCGTGCCGCGCTCACATGCCGGAGGTACAACCAACTGGCAGCGTTCGCCAGATTCCAGCGTGGCCGACAGCCCCGGCTTGATGTCCTCTATGTTGTCGTTGTGATGCTTTGCCAGGCAGCGGGCAAAGTTATAGCAGTCGTCATAGCTGAGAGAAACGGCGTGCTGTGTCCACACGCCATCAATTTTAGTAAACAGCTCATCAGGACGGTTTACAGCAATTTCTGTAAGTCCGGGGAGTTCAAGGAAATCACCAAAAAACCGTTGCTTATAGCGGTCTAGAGAGATGTTAGTAGCCGTCATTCCTTCATCCTCAGTGTATAGATATTGGAGAAATCGATATCCTGTCCGGTGATCAGGTTGATAATTTCCCCCTGGTTTTTGTAGAGCGTGGGCGGGATGTTGATACTGTTCTCAAGCGTGGTTCTCGCCATATCCGCCATCGCCTGCCGACTGTTCTCCGTGTAATCCGTGTTTCTGTCCTTCTGTCCGGCACTATTTGATGCCCACGCCGCAACATCGGGGATCATGCCGACCAACAGTGCCCCGGCGAACCGGTCGGAGAAATGGTTATCAACCCACCCATCCATGCCCGCCTCGCCCAGGGCTCCAGCGGCGCTGGTATCTACCATTGGAATATCGAGATAGGGTTTCTGTTTGGTTCGCAGTTTCGTAATGATGACGAACGCCCGCCCCTGGCCGTGCTTCATTCCATCTTCGCCGCCTGTCCGGTATATGCCGGTTGCCGTTGTACCCTTCTCAATCAGCTTGGTATTACCGCTGGCGCTCCAGATGTCGGTTGTGATCGTACAGCGCAGCTTACCGGCTCGGTCAGAGACGAAGCGATAATCCAGCGAGCACGGAATGGAGCGATTTTCAGGGATATAGAGATCAGGGTTAAGTGGGATGCGCCGAACCACTGCCGGGCTTTGTCCGGTTGTGGCCGCCGCCGCATCTTGCTGTTGCCCCTGCCCCTGCCCCTGCCCCTGCCCCTGCCCCTGAGCTTGGGCGGGCGCCGTGGCGTCCGTACTGGTTGCGCCCGACAGCTGCGCCATCTCCTGCTGCCGTGTTTTCACCTGGCCTTGAGATGAGGCCTCACCGTCACGGCGCACCAGGAAACGAGCCTTATCGAGCTGTAACGGGGCTGCCGGTGCTGCCTGTCCCGTACCCACTGTATTGTTGCCCTCGGTGCTGCCCTGGCTGTTATCCTGCTGGGGCTGTTCCTGCTGGCCAGTGTCAGTGGCCATCCCGAGATCATTACGCTTGCGATAATCAGTCTGACTTGTCTGGGGTGCTGGCTCCTCCTGTTTCTCCTCTTTAGGCTGAGCGAGAAAGTTGCGGTATACCCAGTTCCCGCCCCATGTCAGGAAAATCAGGGCAACCGCGACAAGCGCCAGAAAGGCTGTCATTTTTCCGCGCTTGCGCTTTTTCAGTTTATTGACCGCGGGTTGTACCGGGTCTTTTTCATCGTCGTCATGCTCGTTGAGCATGGCCGCCTCTCTCTTTGCCCGTGCTTCGCGTTCGAGCTCCGCCACATCCTCACCGGCTTGCGCCGGTGCCACCTGGTGTTCATCAGGTGGCAAAGTCTGGTCTTCATCTTTCATGGAATTTTCCTTCATATAAAAATATAAATATATTTTTATAAGTTAATTGCTTTCAGGCTTCTCGACCCGTTCAACCTTCGGCGATACCGTCGAACCATCGGGAGCCTGAACCCGGCCATAGCTTTTGTTTTCCAGCCCCACAACGGCATTCCCGGAGCGAAGCACCAGACGCGGCGTAACCTCCTGGATAACCAGGACGGTGTAGTCGCCTTTTTTCTGAATGCCGGTGTTTACCGTGTGTTCCTTGCCGTTCAACTCTTTAGTTACTGAGGGAATGGATTTGGCCGGAGAGAAGCCCACAAACGTAAATCGCCCGTCGTCATAGGCGAAGTCAGGATCAATGCTGAAACTCCCTTGCCCCGGATATTTGGTGTAATCCCAGTTTCGGGGCGTCTGCGCCGAGTTCAGTGATTTCTCAATGCGGGCTTCCTGTTGCTTCTGCTCCCACTCTTTTTGTCTGGCCGACGCTTCCCGGTTCGCTTTATCACGCGCCTCTCCGGGATAGCTGTAGCTAACCTGGAAAGCCGGTTGCTGAGCCGATTTATCATCGATAACGTTCAGCTCGACGTTGTAGAGGCGCTTGGTAGTGACAACCAGCATGTTTGTATGCCAGTCCTGGCTGTTGGGTGGGATGACGACCTGGGCAGTATTACCGTCCTGCCCAGGCGCGCCCTGCTGGAGCGCGAGCGGACGAACATACACGCGGTTAGCATCTTTTTTAGCCTCCCAGGCTTCTTCAAAGCCGGGTTTGGCATCAATAACAGCCTCGTCATTGTCGAATACGAGCGTGGTCATAAAACCGGGCATGGTGTTGATGACGGTTACGTTCTGCGGGTTATAAATAACCTGCTGAATCCTGGCATCGTAACGGCTTGCCTGTGGCATCGCCGCGCCCCACGCCGCGCCGGACATCATCAGCGCAAGGAATACAGGCGTAATTTTGTTCATCATTCACCTCCTCGGATTTCACGGTCTGTCTGCCAGCTCGTGACGGTAAAGCCGAAATAGTTAACCTCGCGCTCTTCGTCGCTCATCTCTTTATTCGGGTCAGAGTGGAACGTAAAACGCGCATCCCAGTACTCGTAACGGGTCTGATTATCAACAAGGCGGCGGATAGTCTTTTTGTACCGGATAGTGGCGACCTTATCGGGAGCCGTGCCATCGGTGATCTGACTGGACAGGATGTCAATCTTCACCGTATTAGCCCCGTTGTTGTAAACCTTATCCGGGGCGTTTTTACCGGCATACAACGCCAGATAGTCATTGTTGACCTCGGGGCTGTTGTACATCTGAACCGTCTCGTAATCGTCCTGGAGGGAGGGATAGACGTAGCGCTCGCGGATTTTCACGTAGTTTGCGGCCATCGCCTTTTGATAGGCTTCTTCTGCGGTCAGGCTGGTTTTTGATGTCCGAGTAATGTGTTCCACCCGTCCTGTGTGGTTATCCACGGTATACAGCTCGACGTCCGTCTGTTTCAGCGGCAACATCACGACCACGGCGACGAGCGCCAGTACCGCAATCAGCAGACCCACACCGCCAACAATAAAACCGGCTTTTGTGGCGCGTTTATCCCGGTCAATCATTTGCTGCTCAAAGGTGCGGGATTCAGCAATTAGTTTCTGTTCACTCATGACTGTTTAACTCCGCCATAATTTGAGGTGTGTTTACGGGTTCGCCCTTTCCGCTAAAGGCAGGGGGAAGTGAGTTCCGGGCACAGCCGGAAAGCGCGCACAGCAAAGCCAGCGCAATCAAGCGTTTCATAAGTTATGTCCTTACTGATTTTTCTATGAAAATATGTTTATATTTTCATAGATTGAGGTGGCGATATCTGAGAGAGGTTAACTGTTGAATTTTTTCACTGCTGATTCCCGCGACTGTGCCAGCCTGCGGGCTTCATTGCGGGCAATCATTTGCTCGATAGCATATTTACGCGCTTTCGATGCGTTGTAACCTGCACCGCCTCCGGGGGTGAGGGGTTTGCCTGCACTGGCATCTTTCCAGCCCTGAATATTGTCCCGAATAGATCGCGTTGTCTGCTTCGTTGCGCCCCCGGCCAGCTTCCCGGCACCAAAGGCAGCCGCACCAATCCCCATAGCAGCAAGTCCCTGCATGGATACCGTTGCGCTCGCACCGGCCAGCGCTGCGGCCAGCTTGGCTGAGATGTAAACCAGTATTGCCGCACAAACACCGGCAAGGCAGACTTGCGCGCCCAGCTCAACAATTGCCGAATTGTCAGCAACCCTTGTTGCCTTATCAAGCACAAGATTTAAATAGGTCACTACGATTCGTAACGAAAGAGCCGAAAATAAAATAGTTAGTATTGCTGCGAAAATATTTTGCAGCCAGTTGTTAAACATAGGGCGAAGGAAACCATATATCAGGCAGAATATGAATACCGGCGCAGTAATGCTCAGGAGCAAAATCATAACCTCGGCGACCATAGAAACGAAGGCCGTGACTATCATCAATACAAATACTCCTAACCATACATAGAATTGAGCCGTCATCCCCTCATCTTTAATATATGTAGAATCATCCATGTCATGCAGCGTTTTACCCAGCACTTTAGCCTTATTCCATAAGGAATCTAGTAATTGCCATATACTATCACTGCCTGAAAAGCCCTCCTTTAATCCATTAATTGCGTCAATTACACCATCAAGATAACCCTCGGCGTTTGCTACAAAGGAAAGGATGATCGCCATCCTCATGATGTCCCAGACCACATCCTCCATTGGTGTGGAGAGCTTGCCTGCTAAGGTCTGGTAACCGCGCCATGTGATGTAAAGGGTGGCTGACATAGCAGCCAGCCCCATCATCATGGAAGAGTAAGACATCATCAATCCCTTTGTGGCGTCTGTAATTCCTCCGATGAGGTATTTATCAACACCAACAAAAAGACCGGCGCTCATAGATTACTCCTCTAAGTTGTTTAAATCTGGAGTGGGGGCATTTAGTTGCTTGATTTGAGAATGGGCTTCATTGGCGTTCTTGCAGTTTTCCGATGCATCTCCCGATTTTTGGCATTTTTCATAAACAACCTTTAATTCATCAGGATGTTCCCGATACCATTTTGTTGTTTTAGCTTCTTCTTTACACCCAATTACCGCAAAGCATAATGCTAGGGATGAAGCTAAAATTGTTTTTTTTGATAACATGAATACCTCATAAGTTATTTAGATCAGCTGTTGGTGCATTCAGTTGCTGCTTATTCCATTGCTTATTTCTTTCTTCCTTAAGCACCTGTTCACGCTTTTCAGCAGCCTTTACGCTCATTTCCCATTGATTGGTCAGCGTATTAAGCATGACTGATTTTAGCTGAATGCTGTTTGCAAGGTCTTGAGATTCCTTCGAATCTTTCGAAAGTGCGATCCGGTTAGAAAGCCTGTCTATTTCTGCCAGTGTTTTGTCTACATCCCGTTGAATGTCGTTTGTTTGCTCCAGCTGAACAGCCTTGTTGATAACCTCCTGTTTGCAGACATCCGCATAACTCCCGGACTGGCCTGTGTTGCAGGTGTTGAATATTTTGTACTTCTCGTACAGCTCATCGAACTGACCGGAAGACCCCCCGGACATCAGCAGGTCATTGAGTGCCTGTCCGGGTTTACGAAGCCTTTCAAGGTCTGCTGTCAGGCTTTTGGCCTGATTAACAAA
>NZ_CP165999.1:0-147683 GCF_041222865.1 Cronobacter turicensis
TTTCCTGATGATGCTATCGTAGCGTCTGAACCTTAAGGCAAACTTAAGAGATGAGTTTAATCTTAAATTTTTTGTGACGATGGCATCATTACGTATCAAAAAGCCGGAAAATCTCACCGCCGCAATCAGGCATCCGTAAATTCCAGCTTCGCTTTCACGCGCTCCAGCGACTGCAGATAATCGATATTCTCAATAAGCTGATGTAATTCCCGCGTTTCGCCGCCAGACTCCGCCAGTGCATCTTCAATAAAAGGCGAATGCCCGAAACGTTGCAGGATCACATTTTTCTTTTGCATGTCATTCAGCGAGCAGAGCGTAATAAACCGGAAGCGTTTTTTATACGTAGCGTCGTTTTTCAGGGTCTCCGTCGCCTCGCACGGTGCGGAAATAATGCACCGGAACGACGACATCAGATACGGCTTAAGAGAGAGAAGAATGCGCATCCCTGCCGACAGCTGGTCATTTTCTGCGGTGAACGCGTGCGTACCGTCCAGATACAGAATGACTTTATGGCGCTCGGCCAGCTCAACCGCCAGCGCCAGTTTTTTTTCTACCTCTTCCTGACTGGTATTACCTGCATACAGCGACACCATATTAATTTCCGCCAGATGGCAGCCCGGCTGGATCTGTAACAGGTAGCGGGAAAGATTGCGGACAAAACAGGACTTCCCGACGCCTTCATTGCCGGAGACGACCAGACTGTTAGTATTTCGGCATGACAGAATCGCCAGCGCCGAGAGGATTTCTGATTCCCGATACATCACGTCCGGAATATTTCCGCTGGCGAGCATCCCCATCAGATCGCTGGCATGAATGCCATGCTCTTTTAACAGTGAATAAAACGCCTTCCGGTCATGTTGCGGCTCAATGGTGAACAAATTGTTAGGTGGTGTCATTTTATTTTCCTTAAGCGTGTAATTACAAAAGTAATAATCCCGCCCTGATTCATTTCTGAAAAGGCGTTGAATACCGCTGCGGTTAAATGGGTAACAAAATAATAATGGCGCCGGTTAACGGGCACGACTTATCCCCACGCCGGAGACCATTCCACCAGCGTTTGCGTACCTTTTGCGCATTACAATTTTACGAGCGTCTCGTTGAATACCCCGTTGTGTGTCTGACTCTCCCGCCAGCATTTCAAAGGTCAGAAAGGCCAGCTCATATCATCAGGAGAATTGGATAGTTAAGCGGTGCTAAAACTTAATTAAGTGTGAAGATAGGCAAAAATCTTAAAGGCGTCAACTGCCGAAATAATTATCGATAAATAAGTTATTCCTTATACCGTGAATTGGCGAATTAAGATTTTCCTCAGTATGAATTACGGAAATAAAAAGGTAAGTTGTCCGGTTATTTTTTATGGGGGCAGGTAAAATTTTATGTCGCAAACGGGTGGCGATACGGATGGAAATCATTAAAAAACCCCGCCGATGCGGGGTTTGTGAGAGAAAAGAAGACGAGCGGTTTCAGAACGTACTGTAAAGCAGCGCAGAAACCGTGAGCAGGCCGCCAGCAGCGACCACGACCGCCGTCGGGCCTCGCAGCGAGCGCAGCGCGTCACGGGTATAGATCAGGTACGTCGGGATAAGAAACAGGAAGATGGCGGTCAGCGGCCCGCAGACGGTTTCGATCAGCGTAATAACGTCCGGGTTGAGGTCAACCACGCCGAATGTCACGACAAACATCGCCAGGAACGCGAGCGTCTTCGCACGCGTTTTTATACCGGTGCGCTCGGCAATCAGCGCCGTCATGGTTTCCGCCACAGGCAGGCACACGCCGAGAAACGATTTCGTCATCCCTACGATGGCGATAAACGGCGCGAGGATAAACAGCAGATCGAGACCGCCCTGACTCTGCATCACCGAGAGCATGTTCAGGTTTTCCGCTTTCGCTCTGGCGAACGTCGCCGGCGGGTTTGCCAGCAGGCAACTCAGCACGAAGAACACAATGCTGAAAATAATCAGCGCATACGCCACGCGCACCACCCGTACTGACTTCACTTCGCCGCCATGACCGCTTTCACGATAGTACGACGCCAGCGGCGCAATCAACGGCGCGGAGCAGAGCGCGAAAGAGATGAGCGGCAAGGTCAGCCAGATATTTTTCAACGCGTCGCCCACGGGCTCGCCTGCCGGAATGAGCGGCATACTGAAATTCGCCAGGCTCCAGGCGGGGATCTGGAGCACCGCTATCAGCAGAAGCGATAACGCAAACGGCAGCGCCAGCGCGCCCATCATGCTGACGACTTTATCGCGCCCTTTGCTGAGCGCCAGAAACAGCACCGCCACGACGACAAACGCCAGCAGCGCGCGATTTACCGGCGCGACATGCATGCGATTCATCAGGTAATCCGAGATAGCATTTACCAGCGAGATGGCATACACCAGCGTGACCGGGAAATGCGCGACGCAGAAGAAAATCCGGATCGCCGCCCTCCCCTTCGGGCCGAAAAACGCGCCGAACAGCGGCAGCGTGCCGTCATCGGTCTGTTTATCGCGCATAAATACGCGGCAAATCAGCACATGCGGCACCAGCGAAAGCGGAATGCCCAGTATCAGCAGAAGAAGAAAAACCAGCGGGCCGCGCGTGCCGATTTCAACAGGAAGAAACAGCGTGCCCGCGCCGACGGTAGCGCCGTAAACGCCCAGCATCCAGAGCGTGTCTCTGAATCTCCAGTGGCTACGGGCTGGCAGGCCGCTGTCCGTGGGGGTTGATATTGTCATTGTCTATATTTCAGCTTAATGGATTAAGAATGTACCGAAGCCGTTTCGCAGGCCGGTTAAGAAAAAACGCACAGGGCGTAAACAGGGGCTGAATGATATAGAAATCGGGCGCTGAATTCGAAGCTCGCGGGTGATAAAACGTAAATAAACGCAACGGCGCGCGCGGTAATGACAAAGGGGCGCATGCCCCTTTGTCGGTTGATAACTCAGAACCACTGGCCAAATTTGCGGATATACAGCCATTTCATGCCCTGCACGACAACGCAATAGGCGAAAAGGATCCCCGCCAGCCACGGGAAATACGCCCACGGCAGCGGCACCAGACCAATCATATGGCCGAGCGGAGAAAACGGAATCGCTATCCCGGTGACCATAACGATCCCGGTCGTCACCAGCACCGGCAGCGCGGCGCGGCTCTGGATAAACGGAATTTTCCGGGTGCGCAGCATATGCACAACCAGCGTCTGCGACAGCAATCCTTCGACAAACCAGCCGGACTGAAAGAGTGACTGCGCCGCAGGCGTAGTAGCGGCAAAAACAAACCACATCACCGCAAACGTCACCATATCGAACAGCGACGACGTCGGCCCATCCAGATCATAAAGCGCTTAATATTCTGCGCATCCCATTTGCGCGGCTGACGCAGAAATTCCTTATCCATACGATCCCACGGCAGCGAGAGCTGTGAAATGTCGTACATCAGGTTCTGCACCAGCAGATGGATAGCAAGCATCGGCAGGAACGGCAGAAAGGCGCTCGCCACCAGCACAGAAAAGACGTTGCCGAAGTTCGAGCTGGCGGTCATGTTCAGATATTTGATGATATTGCCGAAGGTCTCGCGCCCGGTCAGCACCCCCTGCTCCAGCACCCTCAGATCTTTTTCCAGCAAAATGATGTCCGACGACGCTTTGGCGATATCCGCCGCGCTGTCGACCGAAATACCGACATCCGCATCGTGCAGGGCGGGCGCATCGTTAATGCCATCGCCCAGGAACCCCACCGTGTGACCGTTGTTTTGCAGCGCGCGCAGAATGCGGGATTTCTGCAGCGGCGTCAGCTTCGCGAAAATCGCGCCGTGTTCGACAGCCGTTGAAAGCTGCGCCTCGTCCATCTCCTCAATCCGATCGCCGGTGAGGATCTCGTGGTTGTCGATCCCGACCGCCTGGCAAATGCTGGCCGCCACCAGCGGGTTATCGCCGGTAAGCACTTTCACGGTCACGCCGTGCGCATGGAGGGCCGAAATCGCCTGCGCCGCGCTCGCCTTCGGCGGATCGAGAAACGTCAGCATCCCTTCAATAATCAACCCATTTTCATCCGCCACGCAGAGCGGATGATTAAGCCCCGGCTCCGGCAGTTCGCGTGTCGCCACCACCAGCACCCGGAAACCCTGCGCATTGTACTGGCGCGTTAAGCGCGCAAACGCGGCGCGGCGCGCGTCATCAAGCGCATAAACCGTGTCGCCATCGCGAATGTGCGTTGATATCGCGAGCATTTCTTCGACGGCGCCTTTGCAGATGAGCGTCTGCTGATGCGCGCCATAACGTTCCACCACTACAGAAACACGGCGGCGTACAAAATCAAACGGCAGCTCGTCAATTTTGAAATAGCCGGACTGCACCGCAGACGAAAGCGCTGCCTGCCCGGCGGCCAGCACCGCCTGATCCATCAGGTTGCGCGATCCGCTCAGGTTGACGCTGTTCAGCCAGGCAAGCGACAGCACAGGCAGGCTGTCATGGCCGTGGCAGTCCAGATGCCTCTCAAGCACGATGTTGTCCTGGGTGAGCGTGCCGGTTTTATCCGTACACAGCACATCCATCGCGCCGAAATTCTGAATCGCGTTGAGATGCTTCACAATCACCTTGCGGCGCGCCATCACTATCGCGCCTTTCGCCAGGTTAGCGCTGACGATCATCGGCAGCATTTCCGGCGTCAGGCCCACCGCGACCGCCAGCGCGAAAAACGTCGCGTCCAGCCAGTCGCCTTTGCTGAAGCCGTTAATGAGCAGCACCACCGGCACCATCACCAGCATAAAGCGAATAAGCAGCCAGCTGACGCTGTTCACGCCTTTATCAAACGCCGTCTGAGTGCGGTTGCCGACAAGCGATTTCGCAAGCTTTCCGAAATACGTTTTCGCGCCGGTCGCCACCACCACGCCGCAGGCGGTGCCGCTCGCGACGCTGGTGCCCATCAGACAGATATTGCCTCGCTCCAGCAGGCTGGCGTTATCGCCGGGCAGGTCATCTGCCGTGACGCCTTTGCCCTGCACATGACCGGTAACGTCATATTTCTCCACGGGCAGTGATTCGCCGCTCAGTATCGCCTGGCTGATGAACAGATCTCGGGAGGCGATAAGGCGTAAATCCGCCGGGATCAGATCGCCTGCCGAGAGATACACAATGTCGCCCGGCACCAGCGCCTCGACCGGGATTTCCCGTTTTTCGCCGTCGCGATGGCTGGCGGTACGGCGTAACACGGTCGCCGTCGTGCTGACCATGGATTTCAGCGCCTGCGCCGCTTTACTGGTGCGAAACTCCTGCCAGAAGCGCAGCAGGCCGCTGAACAGCACCATCGTGACGATGATAATCACGCCAGTCAGATCGGTCTCCTGCCCTGCGCGCAACGGATACCCGTAATCGGTAAAGAAACTGATCACCGCCAGCGCCATCAGCACATAGATGAAGGGATTGTTGAACGCCTGTAAGAGCTGCACCAGCGCGGGCGGCGCATTGTCATGCGCCACGGTATTCGGGCCATAAACGGCAAGGCGCGCCCGGGCTTCGTTTTCAGGCAGCCCATTTTCACTACTTTCCAGCCGCGCTAATGTTTGTTCCGGGCGTTCCGCGGACGCCGCTTCGATGCAAAAAAACGCCGCCTGTGTTTTAGCGGCGCTGTTCAGGTTTTTTTGATTGTGCTTTGCCATACCGGCACCTGTTATTCAGCAGGCAGCGAAACGCGTCCGCGCATCGCCGCCACGGTTTTATAAGGCGCACGCGATTTCACCTTTAAAAAGTAAAGGCGTGCTGAAGAATATGTTTAAAAAAGGAAAGGAATTAACGGAAAGGCGGAGGGAACAGCGCCGTATGAATAAAAAACATAGGTAAGCACTCCTTAATAAAACAAGGATAAAAGCCTGGGGTGCAATAAGAAGAAGTAAAACATTGCTGCCCGCCATGAGAGGCAAACAGCGAAGGTGACGTCGCGAGTTTGCCCGTTAATAAAATCCGGTATCGCTGTTCAGGGGAGGGATCTCCATCAATAATTTTCCGGCAGTATAAAACGCAGCCGCTTAAAGTAAACGTCTTCACGCGTTCAGTTTACAGAGCGTTTAGCTTTGGTTTCTGCCGCGTCGTTTACTGACAAAGAAAAGAATCTGGCAGGTTATTTTATTATCGGCGGTGCGGATAATGTATTGTCGGCATAAATCGAAGCTCTGGTCTTTTATTAACGAACGCCAGGCTATTCGTCACAGACAATCTTAAAAAGAAAACGGCCTTCACTGGAAATGAAAGTCGTCAGGAACGTTTATTCGTCGAAGAACCAGTAGCCCTGGTTTATCAGGTCGGTCAGCTCATCAATAAACGCCGGATGATGCAGCGCGTCGCCCAGTTCGTTCTGGCCCACGTCGGTATAGCGGCACAGCACATCCGCCGCGCGCGGATCCACGGTGTCGTACTGCTCGCTGTTAATGAAAAAGCAGCCGTTGACGTTCAGCACCCGCAGCCCGGAAAGGCGCGTAAGGGTTTCCCCGCCAAGCAGCGCCTCGCGCACCTCTTCGGCCGTGTACGGCGGTTCGGCGGCGGCGATATCCAGTTCGTGGCGCGGGGTGGTGACGAACGAGCCAAACCAGCGGGTAAAGTCTTCCGGCTGGTTAATCAGCCCGATCATCATATGGCGGATGCGCTCAAGCTCATACGCCTCGACGCGGCCCGGATGGTCGCGACAGGTCAGATCCGGGTCGCTGTAGTGCTCGCCGCCCAGATCGTTTTCCAGCGCATAATCCGCAAAGCTGCTGATTAAATCGCGCCCGTTCGGCCCGCGAAAACCGACGGAGTAGTTGAGCGCCGTTTCGTGGGTAAATCCGTCGTGCGGGAAGCCTGGCGGAATATAAAGGATATCGCCCGGTTCGAGATCTTCATCGATAATCGGCTCGAACGGATCGACATGCAGCAGCGCCGGGTGCGGGCAGAACTGACGCATCGGCAGCTTATCGCCTACGCGCCAGCGACGGCTGCCCATGCCCTGGATAATAAACACGTCGTACTGATCGATATGCGGGCCGACGCCGCCGCCCGGTACGGAAAACGAAATCATTAGGTCGTCCAGGCGCCAGTCCGGCAGTACGCGAAACGGTCGTACCAGCTCGGCGGACGGCGCGTGCCAGTGGTTTACCGCCTGCGCCAGCAGGGACCAGCCGGTGTCGCCAAGCCCGTCGAAATGTTCAAACGGGCCGTTGCTGGCGTGCCATTTTCCGTTAGCGTGGCTCACCAGACGGCTGTCGACCTCCGGCTCCATCGCCAACCCGGCCAGTTCATCCGGCGTGATCGGGTCAATAAAATTCGCAAACGCCTGTTTCAGCACGACAGGTTTTTTCTGCCAGTATTTTTCTAAAAATTCCGGCCAGTTCAGGTTGAGTTGGTAAGCCATAGCATCACACCAGTGAAGGATTGAGGGCGTGATTATAAGAAGGCTTACCGGTGCGCCGCCTTGTCATGGGTCAAGCGCCGGACCTGCGCATTATCAACGCGCCCTGTTTTTCGGTATGATGGATAACATTATTCACCGCCGGAGGGCGTATGCATTATCTGCTGGAACTGATTTGCGATATTCTGTGGTACTGGCCATCCCGTAACCCACCCGCCGAGGGAAGAAACGCCATTCCTTCGCTTAAACACAAGCCGCTGTTTCGCATGCCGGCAGGCGATCCCCTGAAAAAAGACGAACAGAAAAAAGATCCGGAGTAAGCCCTTGTCGCTACGCCGCTAATTGTCCCTGAAAACCTGGTTATATCGGCCCATCGTTACCGCACTCACAATGTTACGCTGCGCAACAATCCAACCCTTCTGATCATTTCACTGCGGGTAAATGATGGCGCGTCACGTTTCAGGGCTGCTTAACGCGGTCTGTTTTTTCGCTGTTTTTCTCGTCCTCCTGGCGATAACGATCTCGCCCGCCCGCGCGCTCTCCTCGGCGTGTATGGCCCTGAACGCCGCAAGCCCGGTGAGTTCCGCCACCAGCACGTACAATGCCAGCGCTTTCAGCGCGGATGAAAGCGTCACGGTCTCATTTACTGACAATGGTGGAGGCGCCGGCGGCTCCCAGATGAGTGCAGATGCGGTTCTTATGCACTCCCGGAACTTCTCCCGGCATTATCTGGTGCATTACAGCTCAGACGGCAATGCCGGGAGTTTCAGCACCACGGTGACCGGCGCGCAGCTCACCGCAGACGGGCTTTACCTGAAAGTATCGACGGCCAACGGTTTTATCAGCCCGGTGACCGTCTCCTGTACCGCCGCAGTCACGCTCTCATCAGACGCCACGCTGAGCGGGCTCTCGTTTTCCGGCGGCGCCCTCTCCCCCGGTTTCTCGTCCAGCGCCACCAGCTACCATGCCACGGTCGACTATGCCGTCGCCTCCGTGACGCTGACGCCCGTCACCACTCACGCCGCCGCCACGGTTACCATTAACGGCAACGCTGTCGCGTCGGGCGCCGCTTCGACCGCTTTTAACCTTAGCGTGGGCATAAATACTTTCGGGATCGTCGTCACCGCCGAAGATGGCTCCACGAAAAATTACAGCGTCACAGTCCAGCGCAACGAGCAGACGCCGGTAGCGGGCAATGTTTCCGCACAGGTGGCGGCCAACAGCCACGATAACCCGATTACGCTCGCCCTCTCCGGGGGCAGCGCTACGGCCGTGAATCTGGTTACCATCCCGGCACATGGCACGCTGGTTATCTCCGGCACGTCGGTCACCTATACGCCACTGGCCGGGTATAGCGGCAGCGACAGTTTCACGTATACCGCCAGCAACAGCGCGGGCACGTCGGCAAGCGCCACGGTATCGCTGATCATTACCGCGCCCGCGACCGTCACAATAGCTCCCGCCAGCGGCGCGCTCCCGGCGGCCACTAAAGGCAGCGCCTGGTCGCAGAGTCTCTCGGCTACCGGCGGCACAGCGCCTTATACCTGGGCAGCGCATGGTCTGCCAGCAGGCATTACGCTGAACAGCACAACCGGCGCGCTCTCCGGCACGCCCACCACGTCCGGCAGTTTCAGCTTCACGCTGACCGCGCAGGACGCCGGGGGTATTTCTTCCACCGTGACCTATACGCTCGTGGTGACGAATGACGCGCCGCCAGCCGCCACACTCGTAATGACGCCGGCTGCGGGCGCACTCCCGCCTGGCACGGTCGGCACCGCCTTATCGCAGACGTTCACGGTGAGCGGTGGCGCAACGCCCTATACCTGGCAACTGAACGGTACGCTGCCCGCGGGGCTTACCTTCTCCGACGGCATCCTGAAAGGCACCCCGCGCGCGTCAGGCGACAGCGCCCTGACGCTTTCGGCCACCGATGCGAATGGCGCCGTGGTTCACGCCGCCTATACACTGCACATCAACGCCGCGGCGGCGCAGGCGGTGGATCAGAGCGCGTCGATCTCAGCCGGACGCGTCGCCCGCGTGTCGCTCACGCGCGGCGCTACCGGCGGCCCGTTCACCGGCGCGCGTCTGCTAGCGGCCCCGGATAAACGCCAGGGCAGCGCGACCATTCAGCCGCGGGGCGCCGATTACGAACTCACCTTTACCGCCGCGCCGCAGGCCAGCGGCACCGTCGCGCTGCGCTACGTGCTGTTAAACGCCTCCGGCGCCACTCCGCCTGCGACCATTACGCTGAGTATCGCCTCCCGCCCCGATCCGTCGAAAGACGCCAGCGTGACGGGCACCGTCAGCGCGCAGTACCAGGCGGCGCAAAACTTCGCCCGCGCGCAGATCCGCAACTTCAACGATCGTCTCGAACAACTGCACGGCAGCGAAAACGTACCGTCCAGCCTGAATGGCGTACACTTCGCCCTGCCTTCTTCGCAGGCGGAGCGCGGGCTGGATACCGATCTCTGGGATGCGGCGCTGCAACAGCAGGCGCAGCTGGATGCGCAGAACAGCCTGCCGCCCGCGCTGCCGCTCGGAACGCAGGCGCCCGGCCAGCGTCTGTCTTACTGGACGGGCGGTTATGTCGATTTCGGGCGTGATAAAGACAGTACGATGCGCTTAAGCCACACGCTGGTGGGCGTCAGCACCGGGGTGGATTACCGTTTCACACCCACCGTGACGGCGGGCGTCGGCATCGGCTTCGGGCGCGACGTCAGCGATATCGGCGATACCGGCACCCGCAGCAATGGCCGCTCGCTGAGCACCGCGCTGTATGCGAGCTATCATCCGGATGCGGTTTTTGTCGACGGGCTGCTGGGCTACAGCCGTCTTGATTTCGACAGTAAACGCGACGTGAGCGAAACGGACGCCTTCGCGCGCGGCAGTCGCGCCGGAAGCCAGGTTTTCGGCGCGCTGACCTCCGGCTACGAGTTCCGCTCGCCGCAAAGCCTCGTCTCTCCGTATGGCCGCGTGCAGGTTTCGCAGACTCGCCTTGAGCGCTACACCGAATCGGACGCGGGCATGTATAACCTGGCGTTCGCGCCGCAGCGGTTCTCTCAGGTCACGGGCAGCGCGGGTCTGCGCGCGGAACATCGCGTTCCGCTTACCTGGGGCGGCGTGCGGCTGCAAAGCCGTGTCGAATATTCCCGCCTGATGAATGACACCGGCAGCGCGCGTGTCGGTTATGCGGATACGGGCAGTGATACCTGGCGAATGTCGCTGTATGAACAGAACCGGCAGTCGCTGGCGCTGGGCGTCGGGGTGGATATGCAGCTGCCGAACGGCGTCACGCCAGGCCTCGCGTATCAGGGTACGCTGGGACTGGATGACAGCGGTTCGCGCGCCCAGACCATCATGGCGCGGATGAACGTGGCGTTTTGATTGGCCAAAAAAAACGGCGCGGGGTTGCCCCTGCGCCGTAGGTGTTATGGCGTCGCGATTAAGGCCGTCTGAAGAGCGCGATGCTGCGCCCTTCCAGCTCAAAATCCTTCTCTTTCGTGATAACCAGCCCGTGGTTCGCGGTATCGGACGTGGTCAGCTCCAGCACCCAGCCGCCTTCTTCGCCAAACTGCGGAATGCGGAACGGCACGGTGCCTTCAAACGGGTTGAACAGCATCAACACGTCGTGCCAGATCCCCTCTTGCTCCTGCAAATCGGAGCGCCCGATGTAGAGGCCAAGCGTCGAGCCTTCATCCCACTGTTCCGGCGTCTGCAGCCCGCCGCCCGCGTTAAACCATTTGATCTCCATTCCGTCGCGCCAGCTCTCGCGGCGCAGCAACGGCTGTTCGGCGCGCAGGCGGATCACGTGACGGGTAAACTCGCGCAACGCTTCGGCGCTTTCCGGCAGGTTTTCCCAGTGCACCCAGGAGATCTCGCTGTCCTGGCAGTAGCCGTTGTTATTTCCCATCTGGCTGCGGCCAAACTCGTCGCCCGCCAGCAGCATCGGCGTGCCGTGCGAGAAAAAGAGCGTGGCGAGGAAGTTACGTTTCTGGCGTTCACGCACCGCGTTGATGCCTTCGTCGTCGGTCGGGCCTTCCGCGCCGTAGTTATAGGAGCGGTTGTCGTTATGGCCGTCGTTGTTGTCTTCGCCGTTATCCTCGTTGTGCTTGCCGTTATAGGAGACCAGATCGTTGAGCGTGAAGCCGTCATGCGCGGTAATGAAGTTGACGCTTGCCCACGGACGGCGGCCGCGCTGATCGTAGAGGTCGCCGGAGCCGAGCAGGCGCGCCGCGAAATCGGTCGAGACGTTATCGCCCTTCCAGTATTCGCGCACCGTATCACGGTATTTATCGTTCCACTCCGCCCAGCCCGGCGGGAAGCCGCCCACCTGGTAGCCGCCAGGGCCGATGTCCCACGGCTCGCCGATAAGTTTCACTTTCGAGAGCACAGGATCCTGCATGATGGCGTCAAAGAAGCCGCCGCGCTGGTCGAATCCTTCCGGCTCGCGGCCAAGAATGGTGCCCAGATCGAAGCGAAAACCGTCGATATGCATCGATTCTGCCCAGTAACGCAGTGAATCCATCACCATCTGCAATACGCGAGGATGGGACGTATTCACCGTGTTGCCGGTGCCGGTATCGTTAATGTAATACCGGTGCTGATCCGGCATGGTGCGGTAATAAGAGAAGTTATCGATGCCCTTAAACGAGAGCGTCGGGCCAAGCTCGTTGCCTTCGGCGGTGTGGTTATAAACCACATCCAGGATAACCTCGATACCGGCGTCGTGGTAGGCGCGCACCATGTCGCGGAAACCCTGAATGCCGCGCGGCCCGAAGTAGCGCGAGGCGGGCGCGAAGAAGTTAAGTGAATTGTAGCCCCAGAAGTTTTTCAGCCCCTTATCCAGCAGATGCTGATCGTCCGGGAACCAGTGCACCGGCAGCAATTCAACAGACGTAATGCCGAGGCTTTTGATGTAATCCACCGACGCCTTATGCGCCATGCCGTCATAGGTGCCGCGCAGCTCCGGCGGTATGGCCGGGTTGAGCTGGGTGAAGCCTTTCACATGGGTCTCATACACCACCGTGTGCGGCCAGACGACAGACGGACGGTTCTGATCCTGCCAGTCGAACTCATTCGGGTCGATAACCCGGCACTTCGGCATATACGGCGCGCTGTCACGCTCATCAAACGTCAGATCTTTATCTTCGTGCAGCAGATCGTAGGCAAAGTGCGCCTCGTTCCATTCGATATTGCCGACGAGATCGCGGGCGTACGGGTCGACCAGCAGCTTGTTCGGGTTAAAGCGGTGGCCGTTTTCCGGATCGTACGGCCCGTGCACGCGGTAGCCATACAGCGCGCCGGGTTGCAGGCCCGGCACATAACCGTGCCAGACTTCGTGCGTATATTCCGGCAGCGTCAGGCGGGCGATTTCGTGTTTGCCGCTCGGATCGTAAAGACACAGCTCCACACGCTCTGCGTGCGCCGAGAAAATCGCGAAGTTTACCCCCTCGCCGTCGTAGTTTGCGCCGAGGGGATAACTGCATCCCGCCGTGATTTCAAAAGCCTTATCGTTTGACATTTATCCCTCTCCATCCAGGCCGTAAATTTTCAGGACTACCACGATTCATGATGTTTATTTGCATGGAATCAGTCGGTTATCAGTATCACGGACGAGCAGCCATCAGCTGTCTCCAGGGTTATCCGATCGGTAAGACTCAGCGTCTCGCCGGTCAGTACGTTGCGCCAGCGACGGTGAGCCAGTGACGCTGGCAGCACGATATGTGTGTCGGGCCAGCCGCCGCTTGCCGGCAGCGACGCGCTCTCATAGAGCGCGGTGAACATCAGCCGCGGCGCGATGACGATGATGGCGTTATCGCCGTGCGTGCGGGCGTAAGCAATGACGTTACTGTCGAACTCGCCTTCAGCATGGAGCGGCAAATAGTCGCCGTGGCGGAACAGCGCCGGATCCTGCTGGCGCAGGTGCAGCACGCGGGCGATCAGGTGCTGTTTAAGGCGCCCGCTGATCCAGTCCTGCGGCGTGGCGGCAAGATTCGCCTGCGGCGCCAGCATACTGTCGAGCGCGATAAAATCCGGCTCGCGGCGGTTATCCGGGTCCACCAGGCTGAAGTTGAGCGCTTCGCTGCCCTGGTAGATATCCGGCACGCCGGGGGCTGTCAGTTTCAGCGCCGTCTGGGTCAGGCTGTTGACCAGGCCCGCGCGGATAAACGGCTGTAATGCCTCATGGAAATCCGTCAGGAAATCCTGATTGTCCGGCGAGAGCATATGGCTTGCGTAATCCAGCACCGCTTTTTCATAGGCATCGTTCGTGTCCGCCCAGTCGGTGCGCAGCTTCGCTTCGCGCAGCGCCTTTTCCACAAAAGCGAGAAAACGTTCTTCAAGCGCTTTCAGGCCCGCTTCATCATCCGGTTTCAGCGTGGCGGGCCAGACGCCCGCCAGCGCCTGATAGAGCATCCAGGTATCGGTGCCCTTCGGCGCGGTGCCGTCATTCAGGAACACCACTTTAGTCTGGTTCAGCTGACGCCAGCGCGCGACGCACTCGGCATAAAACAGCGGCGCTTCGGTGAGCGCATAAAGCCTGGCGCGGGCGTCTTCACCGCGTTTGGTGTCATGCGTCGACGTGCTGGTGAGCGCGTCCGGCTGATGCGCGAGACGCAGCACCATCTCTTTATGGAAACGATCCACCGAGAAGGTGCGCGGCAGCGGCTCGGCCCCCACTTCATTGAGCGCAAGCTGCATGTTCTGGCGGAAGAACAGCGTATCTTCCACGGATTTCGCCATCAGCGGGCCGGTAAGCTGCTGAAAACGGGTGCGGAACGTGGCGGCGTCGGCAACTGAGGCGCCGGAAATATTCCCGGCCAGCACATCGGTGATAAACCCGAGCGCCTGCGCATCCGGCGCATGCTCGCCAGCCTGCACTTTCGCGACCACTTTTTGCAACAGCGCGCTGTCGGCGGGCGTCAGCCCGTGCGCGGTGCCGTAGGTGCGGTACACCGGGAACGCCGCCAGCAGTTCTCGCAGCGCGTCGCGCAACGCCGGTTCTTCCGGCGTTACGCCCTCCTGCTGCGCAATGCGGGTCGCCAGCCGCAGCAGCGTGGTGAATTCGCCTTCGAAATTCCGGTCGGCCATCAGCAGTTTGGCGTCGCGCAGTTCGGCGCGCATATCCACCTCCTGCCCGACCACCTCGTGATACGCCTTGCTGAGATCCTCGAGCTTCGCGTCATCCACCAGCACATCCGAGAGCGCGGCGATAAATTCATACCCCGTCGTGCCGGAAATCGGCCAGTCATCCGGGATCTGCTCGCCCTTACCGAGAATTTTTTCCACGGTGATGTAGCAATCCGGCCCGGCTTTTTCGCGCAGCCGCTCCAGATACGCTTTCGGATCAGCAAGGCCGTCGACGTGATCCACCCGCAGGCCATCCACCGCGCCGGAGTGCACCAGGTCGAGGATCAGCCGGTGGCTGTCGTCAAACACGGCGTCATCTTCAACGCGCACGCCCGCCAGCCCGGTAATTTCAAAAAAACGGCGGTAGGAGAGCGAGCGCGGCGCATCGCGCCAGGAGATTAACTGGTACGGCTGGCGGTCGTGCAGCGCAGCGATGGCCTGTTTATCGGTCATCGCGAGCACTTCCGCCTCGCGCCCCTGCCAGGTCTCCGGATTGAGCGGGTAAAAGCTGTCGTAATAGGCGATCGCCGGTTTGCCGGTTTTCGGATCGGGCTTAACGCTGATTTCGCCGTTTTCCAGCACGTTTTCAAACGTGTCGCCCAGGAACGGCAGCGTCAGGCGGCGTGTCCAGTCGATATCGAAATAGCGGGCGTAACGGCTCTTTTCGCCGTGTTCAATCACATCTCGCCACCACGGGTTTTCCAGTGACGCCGCCATATGGTTGGGCACGATATCGAGGATCAGCCCCAGCCCGCCCGCTTTAAGCGCCTGTACCATGCGGTCGAAGCCCTTGCGACCGCCGATGGCGGGCTCTATCTCATTGGCGTCGGTCACGTCATAGCCGTGGGTGGAGCCGGTGGTCGCGGTAAACACCGGCGACGCGTACAGATGGCTGATGCCAAGCCGCTTCAGATAAGGCACCAGGCCCGCCGCGCGGTCAAATGTCATGCCGTTGCGAAACTGAATGCGGTACGTTGAAGAAGGAATACTCATTGCGCGTCTCCTTTCGCCAGGCGAACGTGAATGCTGTCAGGGGGCAGTTCGTCGCTTCCCTGCGGCCAGGCAAACAGCGTATCGCCCGGCAGATCCGGCAGCGGTTGCGGGCGCTCGCTGATATTCAGCGCCAGCGACAGCGTGCCTTTCGGGAAGGTCCAGCTCACCGCCACAAAACCCGGCGCGGTGTCGACGACACGTCCGCTGTGGCCGCCCGCCGTTGCCAGCAGCGGCACAATATGCTCACGGCGAAGCGTCAGCAGCTCGCGGGTGAGCGCAAGCCACGCCCTCCCCTCTTCGCTCTCCGGCTTCTGCCAGTCGAGTTTCGACATTTCAAACGTCTGCTGCGCGTTCGGATCCGGCACGCTGTCGCCGTCCCAGTCGCCGTGGCCTTCGAATTCGCGCGCGCGTCCTTCGCGCACGGCTTTGGCGAGCTCGCCGTGGAAATCGGTAAAGAACAGGAACGGATTGGTTTCGCCGTACTCTTCCCCCATAAACAGCAGCGGAATGTGCGGCGAGAGCAGCAGCGTCGCGAGCAGCACTTTGGTGCGGTCGCTGCCCGCCAGCTCAATCAGGCGCTCGCCCCAGGCGCGGTTGCCGACCTGGTCGTGGTTCTGGATAAAATCGACGAACGCGACCGGCGGCTGGCCGGTGCTGTCCACGCCGCGCGGCTCGCCGCTCTGCGGCGACACCTCGCCCTGATACGCGAAACCTTCCGTCAGTATGCGGGCGACGAGTTTTTCCGGCCGATCGGCGAAGTCCTGGTAATAAGCGTGCGTTTCGCCGGTGGCGAACACATGAATGGCGTTATGGAAATCATCGTTCCATTCGCCGGTAAACAGCGGCGCGCTGCCGTCCGGGTTACGCGGATGCAGGAAAATCACGTTGCGGCTGTCTTCGGTGGTGAGGTGCGCGGGGCGATCGGTGATTTCCGCGCGGATGCGCTCGGCAATTTCAATCAGCGCATGCTTTGCCGAGGTATCTTCAATCTGGTCGATGGCGTCAAAACGCAGGCCATCTAAGCGATATTCTTTGAGCCAGTAGAGCGGCGCTTCCACAATGTAACGGCGCACCGCGTCGACGTCATAAGCGATGCCGTTGCCCCAGGGGGTCATACGTTCTTTGTGGAAGAAATCGGGCGCCAGCAGCGGCAGATAGTTGCCTTCCGGGCCGAAATGGTTGAGCACGATATCCAGCACCACGGAAAGCCCGTGCGCGTGCGCGGCGTCGATAAACGCTTTGAAATCGTCCGGCGTGCCGTAGGCGGAGTGCGGCGCGTAAAGTAATACGCCGTCGTAGCCCCAGCCGCGGTTACCGCCGAACTGCGAGACGGGCAGCACTTCGAGCATCGTGACGCCAAGCTGCGCCAGATACGGCAGCTTTTCGATTGCCGCGCGGAAGGTGCCTTCCGGCGTAAAGGTGCCGATGTGCATCTCATAGACGACCGTCTCTTCCCACGGGCGGCCGCGCCAGTCCGTGGTTTTCCATGGGTACGCGCTGGGATCGACCACCAGCGACGGTCCGTTGACATCCGCTTTCTGAGCGCGCGAGGCCGGGTCCGGCACGGTCATGCCGTCTTCCAGCACAAAAGAGTATTCGGTTCCGGGCGCGACGCCCGGCACGTCCAGTTCAAACCAGCCATCGCCTGTCGGCGTCATGGGCAAATCCTGGCCCGCGAGGCGCAGCGTCACGCGCTTCTGTCCGGTCGCCCAGAGACGGAAGCGAACGGCGCCGTCCGCCACATATTCGCTACCCCAACTTTTCAGGAATGTGGACTCCATTCTGTTACCTCGTTTAATCCAGAAGTGAGCAGTGGCGCGATCGCGCAATTTCCGCTCCTGCGGCGTGCCTCAGGAGCGTTAACGTGTAAGCATGAGCCGGGTGCCGCAGCGGGCCGGTAGCGCGCAGGCCGCCTGTGTGAAAGCGGTTTTCTGCTGGGGGGTACAACGGATAACGGAATGTCCCGGCCCTGGCGGCATACGTGAACAATCATAGACCATTACCGGAGAAGTGCCGGGAAGCGCGACGAGGCGCGTCAGGAGAAGGAGTGACGACGCCGCGTGCGACACGGCGTCGAATGGGCGATTACGCGGCCAGGAGACGCGCGCACTGCTGGCGCATGCCGTCGAAAATCGCCCCGGCCAGAAAGGCGGGGAAATCGGGCGTAAGGGCATCGGCCACGCGCGCGATGACCGCGGGCGCGCTGGCTATCAGCTCATCAATCATGGCATTGACCTGCGCCGCCGACAGCCCGGCGAGTTCGCCCTGACGCAGCCAGTGACGACGGCGGATCTGACTCAAATGGTAATAGTTACTGCTGCCGCGCACGGCCATCGCCAGCTTGCACTTCTGCCACGCAATCTGGTGACGACCGGGCCCGATGACCGGCCAGGCGGAAAGGACGTCATACAGAGGCGTCAGGTGATACCGGTTGCCGGGCAGATGCGCGATGCTGAAATTCTTGGCGTGGCCGTCGGTCGCCGCGAGGATCCAGAAGATGATCTGGGCGCGGAAGAAGTGCGCGCGATCCGCCTGTGCGTTTTCCGAACGGCTCAGGATAGTCATGATGTCGCCGATGCCCGGCCCGCCGTCGGACTGATATTTACGCAGCGGCGAGACGCCCAGCGCCTGGCACATATCTTCCTGCGGCAGGCGCAGCCACCACTGGCCATCGCCGGACAGACGGCGGTCGAAACGTTCGACAATCAGCGCTTTCTGCTCTTCAAACTGCGCCATCTGCGTGCGTGCGACCGGAATGCCCCAGGCCTCCAGCAGCTGCGCGCAGAGCCACTCGTTTTCAATGGAGGTGCGCATATCCGCCTGCATATTACCCACCAGCCCGAGCGGCAGTTTGAAAATATGCGTGGTGGGCGTGTTGCCCTCCGGCAGACACCACTGGCCTTCGTGCCACAGCAGCGCGGTTTTCTCCTGCGCGCCCGCAATAGAGAGCCGCAACGTCTCTTCGCCGCCATGCTGACCAGGGAAGGCCCCGGCGGTGTGGCGCAGCATCGCGGCAATATCCACTGTGGAGAGTGGCCGGGCGCGAATGGTAAACAGCCCGTCCGGCGTTTCACCGGCAGGCAGCAACTGAATGGCGCCGACGCAGTCGCGCCCCAGCTCCGCCAGCAGATCGAACGGCTCCAGGCTTTGCGCCTGGTAGCGCATCGCCAGCCGCCGCCGGATGTTTTCGCTGTCCGGCAGGAGGTTGTCGAAGTAATCACGCACCCGCGCGCCGCGGTACGGCTGATTGCCGGGCGTGAACGGCAGCGACAATGACAGCGGCCTGCCCTGCGGATCACCGGGCCACGCAGGTAAATAGGTCAGCCGGTCTTCGCCGTTATGTTTATCCCAGTAACCGACCGGGATGCCGTTCATCCAGAGCGCTAAACGCGACGGGCGGCGCATGGTTACCACGCCTCGCGGCGGGCAGGCGAATCGTCACGCGCGGGCGCGTCGGCGTCAGCCGTCTGCGTTTCGCTGAGCGTTATCTCAATGCCGAGCACGTTAAAGACGCGGAACAGGCGCTCGATGCTGGCCGTTTCAGGGTTCGCCTCCAGGCGCGCATAGGTTTGCTGGGTAACGCCCAGCCGCGCGGAGACGTCTTTCTGGGTCAGCCCCTGATTTTTGCGAAAGCCCACCAGCAGCGGGCGCAGCTGGCTAAGCGTTTTCAGTGGATAGCAGGTGTTCATACGGGCGGGTCGCATCCTCGGATACATACGATAAGCTGTATTTTCTATTTTACACCCTTCAGGCTGTAGTATGCAATTACAGCCTGAAGGGTGTTAAAAACAGGATACAGCCTGTATGCTGTAAAAGCAGGGCGTCATACGTGGCTTTTCCCGCGCGACCAGTACGCCATAAAGCAGGCGCGGGCCGGATCGAGCTGGCGATCGCGCGTCAGGTAGTGACGCAGCCGTTTCACTGCGCCGGATTCCGCCGCCACCCAGGCGCGAAACGTCCCTGCCCCGCCGGCGCGCTGCCAGATAAGCGTCTCTTCGTCATTATCGTCTGCGGTCGTCTGCGCCGACACCAGCTCGCTGGCAGGCAGCGCTGCGGCGTCTTTCACCGCTTCCAGTAGTCGCTCGCCGTGTGGCGCGTTTTCATCACGCGCCAGCCAGTGGATATCGGCAAACGGGTAACGCAGGGGCTGGATGTCCTGCGCCAGCGGCACTTCCAGAAATGCCTGTACGCGCGGCGGCGCAGGCTGGCGGGCGAGCTGTTCGAGAATGCCGAGCGCGGCGGGCAACGCGGTTTCATCGGCCACCAGCAGCGCCTGACGAAGCGCGTCGTCAGCGCGCCATTCATAGCCGCCGCTGTCGCCAGGAAAATCACGATCCGGCGCGACGATTTGTAGCGTGTCGCCAGGTTTCGCGTGCATCGCCCAGCGCGACGCCGGGCCGCTGTCGCCGTGCAGCACAAACTCGACATCCAACTCGCACGCCTCTCTACGCAGCGCTCTCAACGTGTAAGTACGCATAAAAGGCCGCCGCTCGCGCGGCAGCGCCAGATAGTCCTGATACCAGCTGTCGCTCACCGGCAGCCTGGCGGTGTCGCCGTCGGGCCTCGCGAACATCAGCTTGATGCGCTGATCGGGCGCTTCATGCTTCATGTGCGCCACATCAGGGCCGGTGAACACGCAGCGTAGCAGCGAAGGGGTGACAGGAATGCGACGGCGCAGCGTCACGTTAAAAATGCGGTAACTGGCGGTCATACGGTGGGCTCCTGCGGCGCGGCGCGGCGCCAGACGCCGATGCTTAACAGTAAAAACAGCGCGGCGGTGATAAAGGCGGCAGCGATAAGCATCTGCTCGCCGAACCAGAGAGAAATCACCGGCACCAGCAGGGCGCTTACGCCATACCCGAGCGTATGGCTGGTGGCGATAACGCCCGCGCCTTTGCCGGTGGTAAGCCGGTCGTTAAGCAACACCTGATAGCCAGGCGTCGCCATCGCGGCGCCGAAAGAGGTTATCGCGATACCGGCGTAAAAGGTGACCAGCCCCGGCAGGATCATCAGCAGCAGACCAGTTGCCATCAGCGCCGCCGCCGCCATCAGCAGCGCGCGCGGCTGAAGGCGCTGTGGGCGCACCACCAGGAACTGCGCCAGCAGCGTACTCGCCGCCGCCAGGCTTAGCAGCAGCGCCACGTGATGGCTGACGGCGCGGAGATCGCCATGAAACAGCGGGCGCAGATGCGGCGACAGGCCGAGCTGCATCAGGCTGACCGCGGCGGCCAGCAGCAGCGCGAGCGCAAGGAAGGGCAGCATATCCGCACGCAGGCGCGTCGACTGGCGCGCCACGGGCGCAAGCGGCGGATCGTTATGCTGGCGCGCCACCAGCAGCAGCGCGATAAAGGGCGCGAGCGCCATCAGCCAGAGCGGCATTTGCGGGTGAACGCTTAACGCGGCGGCCGCCAGCGGCGGGCCGATAAGACGCCCGCAGCTCAGGCCGGAACTGATGGAGGCAAGCGCCGCGAGCCGGTGCTCCATGCCCGCCCGCTGCATGGCCCACGTCTGGGCGGCAGGCACCATGCCGGAGACCGTCAGGCCGTAGAGCGCACGCGAGATAATCAGCCCGGCGAGCCCCAGGGACACGCCGACCACGCCGCGCGCCATTCCCCAGACCACCAGCGCCATCACGGCGAAACTCAGCAGATAACCGCCGAGCGCCGCCGCCACCACAAATTTACAGCCGCGCACTTCCGTCTGCCGTCCCCACCAGGGCGATCCGGGCAGAAATAGCATCGAACCGAACATCAGCAGTCCGGCCCAGACGGAGAGCGACAGCCCCGTCATCTGTACCAGTTGCGGCAATACCACGAGCAAACCGTTCTGCCCGATCCCGAGCAGACCCGCGCACAGCGCCAGCGGCCAGAGCGATTGTCCTGTGCGGCGGGCGTGTACGGCGTGAGAAGAAGCATCCATAAGCAGGTAAATATATTGTCAATAAAGATGAGGAAATTATGAAATTAATGAAAACAAATATTGCAAAAATAGTTGCCACTGTAAATAGAATCCCTATCATAACGATAATCATTATCAACAAAGGATGTGTTTGTTATGGTTTCCCTGCCCCGCCCTGCCGCGACTGACGTTGCGGCTCAGTGTTTTCTTAACGCGCTGCTGCGTGAAACCCGGGACTGGCAGCTGGTTCCTGGCGCATTACCGCAGGAGCCGGCGCAGATCCATTTACCGCTCTCCGATACGCAGGCAATCCGCATTGCGCTGCGCTATTTCTCCCCGACGCAACACCATCAGTATCAGTTCCCGGCAATGCGAGTGGCAAGCGATGAAGATAGCTGCGAGCCCATTGATTTTGAACAGCTTGTCGAGCTGATTCTGGCGAAACCGTCCGTAAAAGGCGAACTTGCCGATGACGTGCTGGCCCGCTTTGCGCGCCGCGTGCAGGAGAGCCACCGCCATACCTGGCAGGCCATTGAACTGCGTCACGACTGGGCTGCGCTGCGCGCGAAGCCGCTGAACTTCGCCGAGGCGGAACAGGCGCTGCTGGTCGGCCATGCATTTCACCCGGCGCCCAAATCGCACGAGCCGTTTGATGAGACCGAAGCGCGGCGTTATCTGCCCGATTTCGCGCCACGTTTTCCGCTGCGCTGGTTCGCGGTAAATAAAGCCTGTGTGGCGGGCGAAAGCCTGGGGGTAGATCTGCGCACCCGCCTGCTGCGTTTCGCCGCGCAGAGCGCGCCTGTGCTGCTCGAACATTTTACTGATACGCGCTGGCTGGTGCCGATGCACCCGTGGCAGGCGGCGTATCTGCTCACGCAACCGTGGTGTCAGGCGCTGGTGGAAAAGGGCGAGCTTATCGATCTGGGCGAGGCGGGCGCGCCGTGGCTGCCGACCAGTTCTTCGCGTTCGCTCTACAGCGAAACCAATAACGACATGATCAAATTCTCGCTCAGCGTGCGTCTCACCAACTCAGTACGCACGCTGTCGGTGAAAGAAGTGAAACGCGGAATGCGTCTGGCGCGCCTGGCGCAGACCAGCCGCTGGCAGGCCTTACAGGCGCGCTACCCGACGATGCGCGTGATGCAGGAAGATGGCTGGGTGGGCCTGCGCGACGCAGAGGGAAACATTCAGGAAGAGAGCCTGATGGCGCTGCGCGTCAATCTGCTGTTCGATACGCCACAGACCCAGACCAACGTGCTGGTGAGCCTGACCCAGGCTGCGCCGGACGGCGGCGACAGCCTGCTGGCCTGCGCCGTGCGTCGTCTCAGCGAGCGCCTCAGCCTGCCGCTGGCGCAGGCGGCGCGCTGTTGGGTGCAGGCGTACTGCGAACGCATTCTGCTGCCGCTCTTCAGCGCCGAAGCCGATTACGGTCTGGTGCTGCTGGCGCATCAGCAAAACATTCTGGTGGAGATGCAGCAGGATCTGCCGGTGGGCCTGATTTATCGCGACTGTCAGGGCAGCGGTTTTACCGATGGCGCGCTGCTGTGGCTTGCGGAAGCCGGCGAGCCGGAAGCGGAAAACCGCTTCAGCGAAGCTCAGCTGCTGCGCTACTTCCCGTATTACCTGCTGGTGAACTCCACGCTTGCGATAACCGCCGCCCTCGGCGCCGCCGGGTTCGAGCGCGAAGAAAACCTGATGGCGCTGGTGCGTGACGCGCTCGCGCAACTGCGCGCTACCGCCCGCGATACCCGCTGCCTCGATTACGTGCTGGAGAGCCGCCACTGGAACTGCAAGGGCAACTTCTTCTGCTATCTGCACGATCACAACGAAAACACCATCGTCGATCCGGCGGTCATCTACTTCAACTTCGACAATCCGTTTGCAGGGAGCACGCATGATGCCTGAAGCCAGCATTATTCATGACGGTTACGGTTTTCGCTGCGCGAAGCGCGATCTGGCGCTGCCACTGGCCCTCGGGCTCGACGGCAGCGCGGTACTGAATCATCCGGGCGCGCTGGCGGAAGGGTGGCTGACCGCCGCTCTCGATCAATTATTTGTCGCGGCGCCCACATTAACGGGCATTACGCTGCCGTGGGCGCAGTGGCGCGATGAGCCGCAGGCGCAGGCGCTGTTTGACGCGGTGCAGTGCGATTACCTGGCCCGCGACACGTTCTGGCAGCTGCCGCTGTGGCTGCGCGGCGAACGCATTGCGGCGCGTGCGGGAATACAGTTTGACGAGACGCGCCAGCTCGCCTTCCCGGCGCGGCCGCCGCGCCCGCAGGGCGAGGTCTATCGTCGCTACGATCCGCAAGTCAAGCGCACGCTCAGCTTCCGCGTGGCGGATGTGGCGCTGGATGGCGAGCGCTTCACCCGCTGGATGAACGCGCCGCGCGTGAATGCTTTCTGGGAGATGGCCGGGCCGCAGGCGGAGCAGGAAAAATATCTGCGTAAACAGCTCGACGCCACGTACTGCTATCCGCTGATTGGCTGCTTTGATGATGAGCCTTTCGGCTATTTCGAAATCTACTGGGCGCCGGAAGACCGTATTGGTCGCCACTACCGCTGGCAGCCGTTCGATCGCGGGCTGCATATGCTGGTGGGCGAAGAGCAGTGGCGCGGCGCGCAGTACATCCGCAGCTGGCTGCGCGGCCTGAGCCATTATCTGTGGCTGGACGAGCCGCGCACGCAGCGTCTGGTGGCGGAACCGCGCTTCGATAATCAGCGCCTGTTCCGCCATCTGCCGGTCGCTGGTTTTGAGACCGTGAAAGAGTTCGATTTCCCGCACAAGCGCTCGCGACTGGTAATGAGCGAGCGCAGCCGTTTCTTCAGCGAGGTGGGATTATGACGCCGGAACGGTGGGATCGCGTAAACCGCGAGATGGTGGCGAAAATTCTCGCCGAGCTGGAGTATGAACGCACGCTGACGGCGCAGGAAATCGGTGCTGGGCGCTGGGCCATCGCGCTCGGCAATGAGACCTGGACGTTTGACGCGAAGCGCGGCATCTGGGGCTGGCTGCATATCAACCCGGCGACGCTCGCGAACGAGAGCGGCAGCGCCATTGAGGCCGAAAGCGCCCTGCGTCAGCTGGCCGTGGTGCTGAAGATGAGCGACGCGCAGACAGCGGAGCATCTCGAAGATCTCTACGCCACGCTCAGGGGCGATCTGCAGCTGCTCCAGGCGCGTGAGGGTCTGGACGCCGACGCGCTCATCGATATGGATCCGGATGAGCTGCAGTGCCTGATGTCAGGCCATCCGAAATTTATCTTTAACAAAGGGCGTCGCGGCTGGGGGCTGGATGCGCTGAAGGCTTACGCGCCGGAATACCGTGGCCGGTTTCGCCTGCACTGGGTGGCGGTCCGTCGCGACCTGATGGTCTGGAGCAGCGACGCTGACTGCGACATCAATAACCTGCTGGCAAGCGCCATGGACGACGGCGAACGTCAGCGGTTTACCCGCTACTGGCAGGCGCTGCATCTGGATGAGAACTGGCTGCCGGTGCCGCTGCATCCGTGGCAGTGGCAGCAGAAAATCGCCCTGCATTTTCTGCCGCAGCTGGCGCGCGGCGAGATTATCGATCTCGGCGTGTTTGGCGATGAGTATATCGCCCAGCAGTCGCTGCGTACGCTGACCAACGTCAGCCGTCGTTCGTCGTTTGATATCAAACTGCCGCTCACCATCTACAACACCTCCTGCTACCGCGGCATTCCGGGCAAGTACATTGCCGCCGGGCCGCTCGCCTCGCGCTGGCTGCAACAGCAGTTCGCTGGCGATAAAACGCTGCTGGCCCTCGGCGCGCAGATCCTCGGCGAGCCTGCTGCCGGTTACGTGACGCACACCGGCTACGCCGCGCTGAAAACCGCGCCCTATCGCTATCAGGAGATGTTTGGCGTTATCTGGCGTGAGAACCCGTCCTGCTGGCTTAAAACTGGCGAGCAGGCCGTGCTGATGGCGGCGCTGATGGAAACGGACAACACAGGTCGTCCCCTGATTGACGCGTGGATCGCGCGCTCGGGGTTAAGCGCTGAGGCGTGGCTGACGCAGCTCTTTCGCGTGGTCGTCATTCCGTTTTATCACCTGCTGTGCCGGTACGGCGTGGCGCTTATCGCCCACGGCCAGAATGTGACGCTGGTAATGAAAGACCATGTGCCGCAGCGCATTCTGCTGAAGGATTTCCAGGGCGATATGCGTCTCGTGGATGAAACATTTCCTGAAATGGAGAGCCTGCCGGAGCCGGTAAAAGCCGTGACCGCGCGTCTCGGCGCGGATTACATCATTCATGATTTACAGACCGGGCATTTTGTCACCGTTCTGCGTTTTGTCTCACGGCTGACCGAACAGTGCGGCGTCAGCGAAACCCGGTTCTACCGTCTGCTGGCCGACGTATTGCAGGACTATATGGCCGCGCACCCGGAGATGACAGCGCGCTTCGCGCTGTTTGATCTGTTCAAACCGCAAATCATTCGCGTGGTGCTGAACCCGGTCAAACTCACGTTCGCAGAGCATGACGGCGGCAGCCGCATGTTACCCAATTACCTTACCGATCTTGATAACCCGCTGTATCGGGTCACCAGGGAGACCGCATCATGAAAACGTACGATTTCATCGGCATTGGCATCGGCCCGTTTAATCTCAGCATCGCCGCGCTCGCCGAAGGGCTTGACGGCTTCAGCTCGCTGTTCCTTGAACGCAAACCGCATTTCTCCTGGCATCCGGGCATGATGGTGCCGGACTGCCACATGCAGACCAGTTTCCTGAAAGATCTGGTCAGCGCGGTGGAGCCAACTAACCGCTACAGTTTTCTGAACTACCTGGTGCAGCGTAAAAAGTTCTACCGCTTCCTGACCACCGAGCAGCGCACGGTATCCCGTGAAGAGTTTGCCGATTACCTCTGCTGGGCGGCGGACAACCTGAGCAATCTGTCGTTCAGCCAGCAGGTGCAGCAGGTGAGCTTTAACGAGGCCAGCGGGCTGTTTGAAGTGGTGACCCAGCGCGATCGCTTCTTCGCGCGCCACGTCTGCATGGGCATCGGCAAGCAGGTCAACCTGCCCGATTGCGTGCCTGCGCAAAACGACCAATGCTTCCACGCCAGCGAAATGATGCTGCGCACGCCGTCGCTTGCCGGGAAGCGCGTTACGGTCGTCGGCGGGGGCCAGAGCGGCGCCGATCTGTTTTTAAATATTTTCCGCGGCGAGTGGGGCCAGCCCGCGGCGCTGAACTGGGTGTCGCGCCGCAACAATTACAACGCGCTCGATGAAGCCGCGTTCGCGAACGAGTATTTCACGCCGGAATATCTGGAGAGCTTCGCCCGGCTTGATGAGAAAACGCGTTGCGACCTGCTCGCGGAGCAGAAGATGACATCGGACGGCGTCACCTGCGAATCGCTGCTCGCTATCTACCGCGCCATGTACCACCGCTTTGAGGTGCTGGGTGAAAAACCCTGGGCGCATCTGCTGCCGTCGCGCTCGGTCACCCGCGTAACGCCACAGGCGCAGGGCCAGCGTCTGTCGCTGCGTCATCATCTGGACGGCGGTCAGGAAACCCTCGAAGCCGATGTGGTGATTTTCGCGACCGGCTATCGCCCTGCCCGACCGGCATTTCTCGCGCCGCTGGCGCATCGTCTGCAACTGGATGAGCGCGAAGGCTTCCGGGTTAATACCAACTTTACGCTGGAGTGGGACGGCCCCGACGCGAGTCACCTTTTTGCCGTGAATGCCGGTATGCACAGCCTCGGCATTGCGGAACCCCAGCTCAGCCTGATGGCCTGGCGGGCCGCGCGCATTCTCAATGTGGCGCACCCTGACGAGCCGTTTGACCTGAGCACCACGCCTGGCGTGATCCAGTGGCTTTCCCGGCCAGACACGGTCACCCGCCAGATTACTCAACCTGTAAACAGCACTGACTACTAACACACTCTCAGGAACACCATAACAATGAAGCGCCATCATCTTTGGGTTTTGAATCCTTGTTTACTTGCCATGCTTTCCGCCTCCGCCTGGGGGGCGCCGCAAAAAGAAGAGACGCTGGTGGTTGCCGCCAGTCGTACCGGACACAGCGCTGCGGATATGGCACAGACCACGTGGGTTATCGAACAGGCTGACATTGAGCAGCAGGTTCAGGGCGGTAAAGAGTTAAAAGAAATTCTGGCGCAGCTGATCCCCGGTATGGATGTCAGCAGCCAGGGGCGCACCAACTACGGCATGAATATGCGAGGTCGCTCCATGATGGTGATGGTGGACGGCGTGCGGATGAACTCCTCGCGAAGCGACAGTCGCCAGCTGGACTCCATCGATCCGTTTAATATCGAGCGCATCGAAGTTATCTCCGGCGCCACCTCGCTTTACGGCGGCGGCAGCACCGGCGGTCTTATCAATATCGTGACCAAAAAAGGGCAGCCTGAGACGCAGGTGGAGTTCCAGACCAGCGCGAAAAGCGGCTTTAATAGCCATAACGATCATGACGAGAACATGGCGGCGGCGGTGAGCGGCGGGAATGACAACGCCTCGGGGCGCCTGTCCGTCGCCTATCAGCGTTTTGGTGGCTGGTATGACGGCAATGGTGATGAAGCTATTATCGATAACACCCAGACCGGCCTTCAGTATTCTGATCGCCTGGACGTCATGGGTACTGGTACGCTGAATATTGATGACCACCAGCAGCTGCAACTGACCACGCAGTATTACAAAAGCGAGTCAGATGGTAAGCATGGCCTGTTCCTGGGCGAGAATTTTTCAGCGGTGACCGGCAACGGTACGGCCTACAACAAAGGCAATCTGGATTCCGATCGCCTGCCGGGTACCGAGCGTCATCTGATTAACCTCCAGTATTCCAATTCCGATGCCTGGGGCCAGGATCTGGTCGCGCAGATTTACTATCGCGATGAGAGCCTGACCTATTACCCGTTCCCGACGCTGAACGTTGATAAAACGCGGGTGACCAGTATTGGCGCCTCGCAGCAGAAAACGGATTTCTGGGGCGGCAAACTGACCGTAAACAGCACACCGCTGGATGCCCTTTCTCTCACCTATGGCGTCGATGCCGAGCATGAAACGTTTAATGCCAACCAGCAGTTTTTCGATCTGAACAAAGCCGCTGCCAGCGGGGGGATGAAGCTGGATAACGCCTATAACGTCGGGCGTTATCCGGATTACAGCATTACCAACCTGGCGCCGTTCCTCCAGGCGAGTTATGACATCGACGCGATCACCTTAAGCGGCGGCGTGCGCTATCAGTACACCGAAAATAAGGTGGATGATTTTGTCGGCTACACCCAACAGCAAAATATCGCCACCGGTAAAGCCACCTCCGCCGACGCCGTGCCGGGCGGTAAAACGGATTACAACAATCTGCTGTTTAACGCCGGGATCCTGGGCCATCTGAGTGAACGCCAGCAGCTGTGGTTTAACTTTTCGCAGGGCTTCGAACTGCCGGATCTCGCAAAATATTATGGCTCCGGCACCTATCGTCTTGAGAATGGTCACTACCGTCTGCTTAAGAGCGTGAACGTAAATGACTCACGTCTCGATGGCATTAAAGTCGACAGCTATGAACTGGGCTGGCGTTATACCGGCGATAGTCTGCGTACCCAGCTCGCGGCGTATTACTCGGTTTCTGATAAAACCATCAACATTAACAAAACCGACATGACCATCACCCTCGATGACGACAAACGTCGCATCTATGGTGTGGAAGGTCAGGTGGATTACTTCTTCAGCGACAGCGACTGGAGCACCGGCGCAAACTTTAACGCCATCAAATCAGAAACCCGCGTGGACGGCGACTGGAAAAAGCTGACGGTCGACAGCGCCAGCCCGTCGAAGGTCAGCGCGTGGGTTAACTGGGCACCGGATAACTGGACGCTGCGCCTGCAAAGCACCCAGACTTTCGATGTCTCTGATGATGCCGGTAAGAAAATCGATGGCTATAACACCATGGACTTTATCGGCAGTTATGCGCTCCCGGTCGGCAAAATCGCCTTCAGTGTGGAAAACCTGCTGGATGAAGATTACACGACGGTCTGGGGGCAGCGTGCGCCAGGACTCTACAGCCCGACCTATGGCTCACCCGATCTCTACACTTACAAAGGCCGCGGCCGGACGTTCGGTCTGAACTACTCCGTTCTGTTCTGATTGCTGCAACACGATAAAGGCTGCCTGAGGGCGGCCTTTTTTATTGCCTGATTCTGAAGATGTCTCGCATAACCGCGGCAATACGATGGCGCTCGCCGTAGTGGATACGTTCCAGCCGCGCTGGTTTTGCGTTTAACGCGCTCAAAGAGAAAACCAGTACCGCCTCTACACTGGTACATAATGCGCCGCAGAGCCGCTCATAACGATGCCGGGAATGAAAAAACAGCGTTATGTCATGTATCCGGCATTACTGCAAAAGCACTGGCCTGCTGAACACATGTTGTGTTGCGTAATCCGGGAAAATAGTAATGGAACGCAGCCTGAAAAGCGGCGATTTCAGCGTGAAATTTTCCATTTAAATCTATAAACATCAATAACTTAAATATAAAATCAGCGTGGCGAAACCCGTGAAATTTCATTGTGTAACGGGCCATCATCAGACGGAACATCCACTGTAGAGAGTAAAGGAGAGGGAACGCTTTAACGAAAGGAAAGGGGAAGCTGGCGATTTCACCGTGAAATCCGTCCAGGAAAAAACGGTATTTCAGGGCGTTAACGGTGAAATCACCACGGCGGGCAGATGCCCGCTCAGGAAAGATGCTTCTTCAGAATGCTTTCAATAGCGCTGTCGAGTTCGTCCTGAATATCGCGTGAAAGACGATTAAACTCGTAGCTGAACAGGCGGCCTTTGGTGCGCTTACGGGCAAAGCGATCTTTATCTGAAAAACGCCAGAGCGGGGAGATAACCGCTTTATCTTTCGGACCTGGTGACGTGAGCAGTTCCCCTTCACGGGCAATGATACGCACGATGCGGTTTTTGACTTCGTCTTCGGCCAGATCCGTTTCTGACAGCACAATATCCACTTCGCTGGTAATGGAATCGGTCAGCGTTTTCAGGGCGACCTCATTCTTCAGCAACGTTTCTTCGACACTGTTCAGCGTCTTGTAGTCGCTGAAGGTCAGCTCGGACTGAACCGGGAAGAACGCCAGCAGTTCAGCCGATACCGACGCGGCCTGTAGCGCGCGAGTGACTTTAGCCTGCGACAGCCCTTCCTGCTCGGCTATCTCTTTCTGGTTAAGCCCGGCGTTTTTCAGCGCCATCAGGCGCAGCCCAATCTCACGAATGTTGTGCTCTTTCGCGGTCTGGATATCTTTGGCAAGCTTGCGGGCTTCTTCTGACGTCAGCGCGGCTTCAGTCACCAGCACGGTCAGGCCGGTATGACAGATAAGCGCCGCCGCACGACGGCGGGAGCCATCCAGAATTTCAATGCAATCGCCCGCTTTCACGCCAATTGCCGGGAAGAACTGCTGGAATTTCAGCGTACGGGTAATATCCCGCAGGGATTCCGGTGTGAGCGCAGACTGATCGCGCCCGTTGGTTTCCTGGCGCACAAAGGTTTTTTCCGCCACGTCCGCTGGCGCGACGGTTTCCAGCCTGAACGTCGCTTTACGGCCGGAATTGAGCACAAACACCGAGGTAAACGTTTCGGCATCCGTGCTCTCTTTAAACGGGGCGTGGGTGAGTGTACGGCCAATGGTGACTCTTTTTGTGCTCATAGTATTCTCAGCTCATACGAATGAATTCAATGCGATCGAAAACCGCTTTGGCAAAGTCTTCGGCGGCGGCGCGCGCATTCTTCAGCGCCTCGCTGCTCCCGATATAAGTGGCAGGATTTGCGGAAATCACGGTATCAAACGACTCTCCGCAGCGCTCAAAGCCGTCCAGACGGGGCAGGGCGACATCCAGCATATCGCCGCCGAAAATCTCCTTGGCGAGGCTGTGGCAGAGCTTGTGATCGGCTTTGTTGAGCAGCTTCGACATGAAGCCGATATTTTTCTGCAGCCGCACCCGGCAGCCGGACTCTTCAATCAGGGCGATAAGCTCCGGCAGACGCGTCAGGTATTTGAGCGTGGAGTGGAAATCCACCTGCGCGGGCGGCACCGGCGTGAAGAGGACGTCCGAGGCAGCGATAGCGTTCATCAGGAAGGCATCCAGATGCGGGCCGCTGTCGACAAAAATAAAGTCGTAGTCTCCGGCGATTTTATCGATGATATTCTGGCGCAGTACGCCATAAATACTGGCGCCCGGCAGATGCTCCGCGCAGAGCTCTTCCCAGCGTGATGCGATAAAGGCGTCTTCAATAGAGGCCGGCATGACATCCACGCCCGGCACAATCGACGGCACGATGAACTCTTCCAGCAGCTCTTCACGCGACACGTTCTGCAGCATGGCCTGCGCGCTGGTGGTATCGACAGTGCCGACAGCGCGGGTGTGGTTAAGAAACATAGTGGCGGAAGATTGCGGATCGAGATCGACCACCAGAATACGCAAGTCTTCAAACAGCAGGTGAGGGTGTACGCGCAGCGCATGAGCAAGCGAAACGGTGGAAACCGTTTTGGAGACGCCGCCTTTCAGGTTTCCGACGAAAATGGTAAATGCCTCATCATGACGATCGCGGTATTTAGGTACGCCGCGGTGATGATAAAGATCGATAATATTCTGAACGGACATCGCATATTTGGTGGAAGAGCCTGCTGCACGTTTATCAAAAACGTAACCGTTCGCTTCCATTTCACTGACGGCGTAGTCGACGCTGGCGCGGGTCAGCCGCGGAAGTTTGGCGAGCGCCGCTTTGGCGTAGACCTGATAAAAGGTGTTTTCCTGAAGCTCATCTTTCTGATGCTGGATCTGTTCCGTCAGGCCCAGAAGCATTCTTTCTGAACGTTCGGCAACTTTCGTCAACTGCTGCTCATTATCCATCATAAAACTCACTGTATGCAGGATTTATTGATTTAGACGAAAATACAGCATAAAAGCCAGACGGTAAACATAAATGTGATAGCGATGTGCGCGTGCTCAAATTGCTGATGTTATAAGACGTTACTGCTAAAGCTCGCAGCGCTCACCGCAAAAACGAACGCGCGTCAGCCGTTCGTTTGAGGAAGCGCAAAAGAGCGGAGTTCAATCAGGGCGGGAGATGCGTTGTTTCTGAAGGTTATCCACAGGCCAGATCAAAGTTTTCGATCCCAAAGAGATCCCTGATATGATCCTTAAAGATCCCTTTCCTGAATTTCTTATGTGGATCATGAAGTTGCAGCACTTTATAACCACTATGGCGAGCAGATCATCCACTGAAGCGAGCCGTATATCCACTATAGTGAGTCGCATAACGGCTGAAGAGAGTACCGTGTATCCACTGTAGTGAGCAAAGTCCCTGGGTTGTTGTTATCGATCATTGCATGATAACCCTCTGTCACAGAAAGCCTTTTCCGGGTATCCGGTAAAGTTATCAATGCGCATCAACACGCTTATTCACACCCACTGAGCCTTTTTTTACTGCCTGACCAATCACTGTAACAGATTAACGCACTTGCACAGGCGTTCCGGATATCCACCAGGGTGAGTTACGTGCAGGATCCTGTATCAGTATCCCGTAAAACAACCACTGCAGAGAGTAAATAACCACTGTAGCGAGTAAACATCCACTGTGGAGAGTAATTGGCACGTATAAGCATGTGACATAACCACTATGGTGAGTGATACTCTCACTGGCGAAGATAATAACCACTATAGTGAGTAAGCACCGGCATTCAGGACAGGAGAACCCGCACGTGGCCGATGAAGAGAGCATCAATATCAACGACGCCTTCAGTGAACTGGACCGTAAAACCGGCGAGGTGGTCACGCTGGTTCCCAACCGTAACAACACGGTGCAGCCGGTCGCGCTGATGCGCCTTGGCCTGTTTGTACCGACGCTGAAGTCCACCGCCCGCGGCCGAAAAGGCCAGATGTCCTCAATGGACGTGACGGAAGAGCTTAAGCAGCTTTCGCTGGTAAAATCGGAAGGCTACGAAAATATCAAGATAACCGGCGCCCGTCTGGACATGGACAATGATTTTAAAACCTGGGTCGGGATCATTCATGCCTTCGCCAAATATAATGTCCTTGGCGACAGCGTCACGCTGCCTTTTGTGGAGTTCGTGAAGCTGTGCGGTATTCCTTCGGCCCGTTCATCTGCAAAGCTCCGTAAGCGACTTGATGCCTCGCTGACCCGTATCGCCACCAACACCATCTCCTTCAGTAACAAAGAAGGAGAGTACTACGTCACGCACCTTGTGCAGTCTGCCAAGTACAGCGCCAAAAAGGATGAGGTGACGCTGCAGGCCGATCCAAAAATCTTCGAGCTCTATCAGTTCGACAAGAAAGTCCTGCTGCAGCTGCGCGCCATTAATGAACTGTCGCGTAAAGAATCCGCGCAGGCGCTGTATACGTTTATTGAAAGCCTGCCGCCCAACCCCGCCCCGATCTCGCTTGCCCGTCTGCGCGCACGTCTGAATCTTACGTCCCGCACCATCACGCAAAACTCCACGGTGCGTAAAGCCATGGAGCAGCTCAAAGAGATCGGTTATCTGGATTACACCGAAATCAAACGCGGGCGGGTGGTGTACTTTCATATCCACTACAGAAGGCCAAAACTTCGACCACAAAGCCTGCCTGGCGCGCTGCCAGCCGGTGAAGAGTTACCGGTAGAAAACAGCGTCGTAGCGGAAGAGCAGGGCGAAATGGTGATGCTGACCAAAGAAGAGCTGGCATTGCTGGAAAAAATCCGCAAGGGCCAGATCTGAACAACCACTGTAGGGAGCAGTGCGTAGTGCCGTTTCGCTACCCTACTCACTACAGTGGATTCTACTCTCTGTAGTGGATGCTTCGCTCCATAGTGGATGTTTTGCCGTTATGCACTCTCCATAGTGGATACCCTTCCTGCTCTGCGTCAGAGATCTCGCATTACTGTTAAAACTCTGGCGATTTCACCATGAAATCTCATCATGTAATCCTGTATAAACAGCAAGTTAGCCGGGGATCAGGGCGGCGAGCATGAGAAATTTCACTTACCGCTGACCTTGCAGCGGATTGCCCCGGTTTGCATCAAGTGGGTTTCTTTAGTGGCTGCTTTCACTTAAAAAGCCCGTTTCACTGGTTATGGAAAACGCATTAAAAGTCCATTTCAACATTAATCCTCTTTATAACCACAACTCTCGCTGTTTTATTCTGGCCACTACCGCCGGTTTCACTCTGGGCCTGTTCTTATTTTTCTTTTATTCAAATTAACACGCGGCCCGCAAAGAATATATCTTTGTGAATGAATGTAATTAACTATTACTATAAGAAAAACCTTAAAACCATTCGCGAAATAACGCCGTGTTATTCCGCTAACTTTTACATTTCAAAGGTCAACCGGATGACTGCCCGCATTTATTATGGATTATTACTGGCGCTGCTATTCCCTTCTGCCTTTGCGGCGCCACTTTCTCCTGCCGATCGCGATGCCATCCGCCAGCAACAGGAACAGCTGTTATTACAGGGTCAGCAGCAGCGTGAGGAGTTACAGCGCAGCACGCCGCTGCCCCGCGCTGAAGCGCCTGTAATACCTGCCCCGTCATCCGGCCCGTGTTTTACCATTCGTACCATTACTTATTCCGGCGCCACGCTGTTAAGCGCGCGTGAGCAGGCGAAATTATCGCGCCCCTGGCTGAATCAGTGCCTCGATATGCCGCGTATTACGAAGCTGTTAAATAGCGTATCGGACTGGTATCTGAGTCGTGGGTATATTACCAGCCGCGCGTTTCTCACCGAGCAGGATCTCTCGCGGGGCGAATTACACATCGTCGTGCTGGAAGGAAAGCTGCGTCAGATCCGCCTCGAAAACAAAACGCCGCTGATGCTGAAAATGGCGTTTCCGGGGCTTGAAGGGAAAATCCTGAACCTGCGCGATATTGAGCAGGGGATGGAGCAGATCAATCGCCTGCGCGCCACGCCGGTACAAATCGATATTCTGCCGGACAGCGCCCCCGGCTGGTCGGTGGTCAATCTGACTGCCACGCCAGAGTTTCCGCTACGCGCCACGGTGAGTTTCGATAACAGCGGCCAGAAGAGCACCGGCACCGGGCAGCTTAATGGCTCGCTCACCGGTAATAATCTGCTGGGGCTCGCCGATCAGTGGTTTGTCAGCGGCGGGCGCAGCAGCGATTTCGCGACCGCGTATAACGCCCGCAGCCTGCAGGCGGGCGTTAGTATCCCGTGGGGCTACAGCCTGCTGGATTACAGCTACAGCTGGAGCGACTACCGCTCGACGCTCGATAACCAGGGCTTTATGTGGATCTCCACCGGCGACAGCGAAACGCACCGTCTTACTCTTTCCCGCGTGGTGTTCCGCAACGGCGATATCAAAACCGCGCTTACCGCGGGCGTCACACGGCGCGAAAGTCACAACTGGCTTAATAATGCCCTGCTCGCCAGCAGCAGTCGCAAGCTCTCCAGCCTGACGCTCGGCGTTAACCACACCCAGAAAACCGGCGGCGGCGTGGCAACATTCAACCCGGCCTTCAGCCGCGGCATGCCCTGGTTCGACAGCGAAACCGATGAGACCAAAACCGGTTACGAACCAAAAGCGCAGTTTCGTAAATGGAGCCTCAGCGCCAGCTGGCAGCGCCCGCTCTCGCAGGATCTGTGGTGGCTCACCAGCGCGTACGGCCAGTGGTCGCCGGATCGCCTCTATGGCGCCGAACGCCTGACGCTTGGCGGCGAAAGCTCGGTACGCGGCTTTAAAGAGCAATATTTGTCCGGCGACAACGGCGGCTACTGGCGTAACGAACTCAACTACACGCTGGCAACGCTGCCGGTGCTCGGCCAGATCAGCGCCACGGCGGCGCTGGATGGCGGCTGGCTCGCCAGAGATAAACTCGACCGCTACGCCTCCGGCACGCTGTGGGGTGCCGCCATCGGGGTTGGCAGCGCAGGGCGCTGGTTCGCCAGTCAGCTTACCGTCGGCACGCCGTTACAGTACCCGGACTGGCTGGGGCCGGACCACTTTACCGTTAACTACCGCATCGCATTCACGCTTTAAGAGGCTTCAGGTCATGGATACCCGTCAACCGCCCGTGCGTTTTTCCGCTCGTCTGCTGAGCTACCTCATTATTTCCCTGCTGGTCTGGCAGCCCGTGGCGCCAGCTTTTGCAGCGGCCATGACGCCCACAGGCCCCACGGCGATGGATAAAGCAGGTAACGGCGTGCCGGTGGTGAACATCGCGAAGCCCAACGCGGCGGGGATCTCCCATAACCAGTTCAAAGACTATAACGTCGGCCAGGAGGGGGTCATTCTCAATAACGCCACCGGGCAGCTGAACAAGACCCAGCTCGGCGGGCTTATCCAGAACAACCCGAACCTGAAAGCAGGCCTGGAAGCGCGCGGTATCATTAACGAAGTGACGGGCGGCAGCCGTTCGCAGCTCAACGGCTACACCGAGGTGGCGGGTAAAGCCGCGAACGTCATGGTGGCGAACCCGTATGGCATTACCTGTAACGGTTGCGGCTTTATCAACACACCGAACGTCACGCTGACCACCGGCAAGCCGGTGCTCGACGCCGCAGGCAATCTCTCCGCGCTGGAGGTCACCCGCGGCACCATCACCGTGGAAGGCAAAGGGCTTGATGCCAGCCAGAGCGACGCGCTGTCGATTATCTCCCGCGCCACCGAAGTGAACGCGGCGATCCACGCGCGCGATTTGAACGTGACGGCGGGCGCGAACCGCGTTAACGCAGACGGCAGCCGCACCGCGATGGCCGGTGAAGGCAATGCCCCTCTGGTGGCGGTCGATACCGGCGCGCTCGGCGGCATGTACGCCAACCGCATTCGACTGGTGTCCGGTGATAAGGGAGTGGGCGTTAACCTTGGCAACCTCAATGCGCGCCAGGGCGATATCACGCTCGACGCCAGCGGCAAACTGACGGTCAAAAACAGCCTGGCGAGCGGCAACCTGACGGCGAAAGGCGACAACGTCACGCTCATGGGCGAGCATAAAACCGGCGGTACGCTGGCGGTCAGCAGCCGCGGTAATGTGGCGCTGGATCACGCAGCGCTCGCAAGCGACAGCGCCATGACGCTTGCCGCCGATGGCACGCTCTCCGCCAGCGCCAGTACGCTCACCAGCGGCCAGAGCCAGGCGCTGAACGGCAAAGCCGTCACGCTGGATAACAATAGCCGTCTTGACGCTAAACGTGACGTCACCCTCACCGGCGGCGCGCTCGCGAGCCAGGCGCAAATCAACGCCGGCGGCAACGCGCAGATAGCAGGCGACAGCCTCACCAACAGCGGGCAGATTGCCGCCACGGGGCGCCTCGATACCCGAACCACCCGCCTGAATAACCGCGGAACGCTGCAGGGCAACGGCGTAACGGTTGACAGCGATGCCGTGACCAACAGCGGGGTGCTGCAGAGCGCGTCGGCACTGACGCTGAAAGGCAAAACGCTCGATCAACAGGGCACCGTCAGCGCGCGCGGCGATGCCACCCTTAACTTTACAGACAGCCTGCGCAACGGGACCAACGGGAAAATCCTGACGGAGGGCACACTCGCGGCCAACACCGGCGAGCTTGAGCAGAACGGCACGCTTTCCGGCACAAAACGCCTCGATATACAGGCTCAACAGGTTACCTCCGGCAAGGGAGCGCTCACTACAAGCCAGGGCGATATTCGTCTTGATGCGGTCGGTAAAGCGGATCTCAACGGCCAGACGATCGCGGCGGGTAACCTGACGCTGACCGGTGACGCCGTCACCACGCAGCAGGACGCGCAGCTGCAAAGCGGTCGCGATCTCGCCATTAGCGCCCATGACGCGACGCTTGACGGCACGCATGCGGCAAAGGGCGCGCTGAACGTCACGGCGCAGCGCCTGAGCCACGGCGGTAAATCTGACTCGGTCGCGACCACTTTTCAGGGCGATGAGTCTCTTAACAACAGCGGCACGCTGACGGGCGACGCGCTGACGCTGCGCGGTAAACAAATCACTAACCGCGGCCTTCTGAAAGGCAGTGGCGCGCTTAATCTCTCAACCGATCGCCTCGATAATCTCGCGGGCGGCACGCTGTACAGCCCGGCCAGCCTGAACCTTGCCGTTCCGACGCTCAACAACCAGGGGCAAATCACCACCGATGGCGATCTGACGCTGCGCGGCGCGCAGCTGACGAACGGCGGACTGTTACAGAGCCATCGCGCGCTCGATATGGCTTACGACAGTTTCGATAACCTCTCCGGCGGTACGCTGTACAGCGCCCGCAATCTGCATCTGACCCTCCCGGCGTTCACCAATCAGGGTCTGATCAGCACCGACGGCGATCTCTCATTGCGCGGCCAGTCGCTGGTAAACAGCGGCGAGATTAACGGGGTGAATCTCAGCGGCGATATCGCGTCGCTGAACAATACTGGCCGCCTGCTGGCGGATAACGCGCTTACGCTGAATACCGGCACGCTCAGCTCCGGCGGCACGCTGGCGGCAGAGCAGGTGACGATCGCCGCAGATCAACTGCAAAACCAGGGGCTGGTGCAGGGCAACCGCGCGCTGAACGTGACAGCGGGTGACACCGACAACCAGGGCGCGCTGCGCACCGGCGGTACGCTGGCGCTGGACGGGGGCACGCTCACCAACGGCGGCGAGCTTAGCGCCACGGCGCTGCTGCTGTCGCTGGCGAAACACGCTGATAACCGCGGCAAACTGGTCGCGACCGACGCGCTGCACCTTACCACGCCGGCGTTCACCAACACCGGCACGCTGGCGGCCGCCACGCTCGATCTCGACAGCGCCGCCGTCACCAACAGCGGCGCGTTGCAGGCGACCGGCGATGTATCCGCGCACGGTAAAAAGTTTGATAACCAGCAGGGCGGGGTGGTGCTCGCGGGCGGCGCGCTTGCGCTGGATCAGGACACGCTCAGCAACGCCGGGCTGTTACAGGGCGACACGCTCGCGGTCGCCGCGCAGGACTGGCGCAACGAGGGCAACGCGCTCGGGCAAAACGGCGTCACCGCACAGATTGACGGCACTCTGACCAACCAGGGCAACGTGTTAAGTCAGCAGGCGCTTGATATCCGTGCCGGTAATACGGATAACCGCGGTGCGCTGATGGCGAAAGTGCTGGCGCTGCATGGCGATCTGCAAAACAGCGGGCTGCTGCAGGGCAGCGATGCGCTGAACTGGGATGGCGCCACGCTCACCAACGCCGCAGGCGGTAAAGTCACCGGCGGCAATACGCTCGCGCTCAACGGCACGACGCTCGACAACCAGGGCCAGATGCAGGGCCGCGCGCTCAGCGTGACCGGCGACAACCTGCGTAACGGCGGTACGCTGCAGGCGACCGACAGCCTGAACGCCACGCTGAGCCAGACGCTTGAGAATAACGGCGCGCTGCTGAGCCAGAACCAGGCGGACGTGAGCGCGGCGCAGCTGACGAATGACGGCACGCTGGCGGCACGCGCGCTGACCGTTCAGGCGCCCGGCATCACTAACCGCGGGACGCTTGCGGGCAACGACAGCCTGAGCCTCACCACGCGTAACCTTTATAATGGCGCTCACGGCCAGCTTGCCACCGGCGGCGGCCTGACGCTGGATCTCGATCGTCTGGAGAACCAGGGGCAGTTGTCGGTTAACGACGGGCTGACGCTCCGGGGCAACACGCTCATCAACGGCGGCGATATCAACGCCGCGGCACTTGATGCCTCGCTCAATGGCGCGCTGGATAACGCCGGGCGACTGATGGCCGACGGACGTGCGCAGCTTACCGCAGGGACGATGACCAACAGCGGCACGCTCGCAGCGGATGACGTCACGCTGGGTGCCGGAATCCTCCACAACAGCGGGCTTATTCAGGGCGCGCAGCACGCGCAGGCCACTGCACAGACGCTCACGAACGACGCCAGCGGCACCTGGCTTTCTGGCGGCGCGCTGACACTCAACGGCAACCAGCTGACTAACGCCGGACAAGTGCAGGGCGACACGCTGACGCTGACCGCCGGCAGCCTCGATAACCGCGGCGTGATAAACGGCATTCAGGGGCTCACGGGCACCGTTCAGGGCGCGCTTACCAATGACGGGCAGATGGTCAGCCGTGGCGACGCGGCGCTTAACGCCGACAGCCTCACCGGCAGCGGGCGGATGGTGGCGGATACCCTGACGCTTCAGGCGAATCGGCTTACAAACAACGGCCTGTGGCAGGGCGCGAAAGGGCTGACCGCGACCGGCGACACCCTCACCACGGGCGCGAATGCCCGCACGCTGAGCGGTGGCGATCTTTCGCTTAACGCCGGAACGCTTAACACCGGCGGGACGCTGCAGGGCCAGCAGGTCAATGTAGACGCCGACAACTGGACCCACGGCGGCACGTTAATCAGCCTCGGCGGGCTGGGCGCGCAGACGCGCGGCACGCTGACCAACAACGGCTCGCTGTTAAGCCAGGGCGCGGCCACTGTCACGGCGGGCGAGCTTGCCAACAACGGCTCATTGCTGAGCCAGGGCGCGCTGACGCTCGACGGCCAGCGGCTGACCAACCGCGGCGCGCTGCAGGGCGATACCCTGAGCGCGTACCAGAACCAGATCAACAACCAGGGCACCCTGACCGGCGTGCAGGGGCTGACGCTCACCGCCCGCCCACAACCGCGGATGGCCCGTATGCTGCTGGCTGTACCGGCGCGCGAGCTGATCAATGGCGCGAACGGCGCGCTGCTCACCGGCGGCACGCTGCGTATTGATTCTGGCGCGGTGACCAACGCCGGGCGCTGGCAGGGGCAAAACATTCTGCTGAACGCCCAGCGCCTCGACCACAGCGGCGCTATCCAGAGCGCGGACGGCCTGAACATCACGCTTTCCGGCGATCTCACCAGCCTGGCGGGCAGTAAAATCACGGCGCTCGGCACGGCAGCGCTGAACGCGCTCGCCATGACGAACCAGGGCGAATGGGCGGCGAAAAACCTGACGCTCACCGGCAACAGCCTGCGTAACGACGGCGCTATCACGGGCGTCAACGGCCTGACGGCGACGGTCAATAACGATCTCACCCAGACCAGCGGCGGCAAACTGTTAACCGGCGGCGCGCTGACGCTGAACGCAGGCGCGGTAAATAACCAGGGCGCGGTGCAGGGCGGCACGCTGGATGTCACCACCGGCGACCTGACCAACAGCGGCCGGTTGCAGGGCGATAACGGCGTGACGCTCACCGCGCGCGGCTCGCTCACCAATAACGCGGGCGGACAGATTGTCAGCCGCCAGGATCTCGCCGTGACCACGCCGGTGCTCCTGAACTATGGGCTGATGCAGGGCGGCGGCGCCACGCGGGTGGAGGCCACCACGTCGGCGCGCAACGACGGTAAGCTGCTTTCCGGCGGCCAGCTGACGCTCACCACGCCGCAGTTCACCGGCGCGGGCTGGCTGCAGGCGACGAACCTTATTCTGAATGCCGCGAATGCGACCAACAGCGGCACCTGGCTTGCGGATCAGGGCACGCTGACCGGCACCTCGTTCACCAACCAGGGCACGACGCAGGGCGGGGCGCTGACGGTCAACTACGGCACGCTCAACAACAACGGCACGCTGCTCGGTAATAACCAACTGACGGTGAATGCCAGTCAGGTCAACCAGCAGGCGGCGGGCAAATTCTTCTCCGGCGGCGATTTGTGGATTGACAGCGCGGGGCTGGACGCGGCGGGCCAGCTGGTGGCGCTCGGCAATCTGACGCTTAAGCTCACTAACGCGTTTACCAATAACAACGCGCTGGCGGCCGGGAAAACGCTCACCGTCACCAGCAATGGCGCCATCGATAACCGCGGCGTGCTGCAGGGCCAGGCGGTGAATGTCAGCGCGGGCGGCGCGCTCACCAACAACGGACAGATCACGACCGGCAGCGGCGCGAGCACGCTCGGCGGCAGCAGCGTGGCGCTGAACGGCGCAGGCACGTTACAGGGCGGCGGCGATGTGACTATTGCGAGCCGCGGTAATATCACCGTGGACGGCTTTACCGGCACCCGCGGCAGCCTGACGCTCACCGCGCCAGGCAATATCGTCAATACCGCGCTGCTCTATGCGGCCAATAACCTGGCGCTCTACGCCAACAGCATCACCAACCAGCGCGGCGATATTCTCGCGGGCAACAGCCTGTGGATGCAGAAAGACGCGGCGGGTAATGCAAATGCGGAAGTGGTGAATACCTCCGGTAATATCGAGACGCAGAACGGCGATATTACGATTAAGACCGCAAGCCTGCGTAATGAACGAGCAGGGCTTCAATTAACCATGCAAACCCAGAGTTCAGGCTCTACTTATGCATGGATGGGACAACCGAATGTAAATATTCCTGTCGCTGACTTAGGAATAGATACCCTGGTTCAGGATTCATATATTGCTCTTTCTAACGAAACCTCAGGTAGCTGCAGTGGTGTACCTTGTTTCCGTTATGCATACAACATTATTTATTATCATCCTCTTAAAGAGTACGAAACGCGGAAGTTTATATTAGAAAAAACACAGCAACAAATATCAGCCGAAGGTAGTGGTGCTCGTATTTCTTCAGGCCGAAACCTGATGATTAGTGCAGGCGTGCTTAATAACCAAGCCAGTAACATAACCGCAAATAATAACATTAATCTGGAAGGCAAAAGTTTAAATAACCAAAGCTATCAAGCCGGTACGCATATTAAATATGCAGTATATAACTACTCGGGACCCAAGCCTGGCTCGCGGAATGTTGATACCACGGGTTATACGATGAACGGCACTCGGTATCTCAGGGATGTAGCTTATAAATTTGAAAATTATGTAACAGAAACTGAAAACGGCGAACTCTACCGCGCCGTTATACAAGCCGGTGGTAACGTCACCGCGAATTTTGCCGATAATATCAGTAACACCAGCACCACCGCGAACGCAGGAAAAGTCAGCAACACCATAAACACGCCACCCCTAAATACTCTGAGCCATCAAAGTATTGGCGGTAGCGTGCAAAAACAGGGCCTGGCGGGTGGCGCGGCGGTCGCCGTCAATTCGCCAGAATGGAAAGATCAGCTTCAGGGCGCGCTGCAACAGATCAGCGGCGGCGGTGCGCTGGAGAACAGCGCAGGCGGCAGCGCGCTGGCTAACCTCTCTGCCACCAAAGCGGGTAAAGCGAATCTTGGCAATACTTCTGGCCTCGCCAGCGCAGGCGTAACGGCGGCGAGCGCGGCGAATATCACCGGCGGCGCGCTCGCGAACACGCCAGGCAAACCCGTCGATACCAGCGCGTATCCGCTGCCTTCTGGCAACAACGGCTTTTTCGTGGTCTCCGATAACCCCAAAAGCCCGTACCTGATCAACGTTAACCCGAAACTGGATGGCCTGGGCGAGCTCGATCCGGCGCTGTTTGGCGATCTCAATAAGCTGCTGGGCGTCCAGCCTGGCGCCGCGCCGCGTGAGACGCGCACGAGCTTCACCAATGAAAAACAGTTCCTCGGCTCGTCATACATGCTCGGGCGGCTCAACCTTAACCCGGAGTATGACTACCGCTTCCTCGGCGATGCCGCGTTCGACACGCGTTACGTCAGCAATACGCTGCTGAACCAGACCGGCAACCGCTATCTCAACGGCGTCGGCTCCGATCTCCAGCAGATGCAGTACCTGATGGACAGCGCCGCCGCGCAGCAAAAATCGCTGGGCCTGAAGTTTGGCGTGGCGCTGACGCGCGATCAGATCGCCTCGCTTGATAAAAGCATTCTCTGGTGGGAGTCCGCCACGGTGAATGGCGAGACGGTGATGATCCCCAAACTCTACCTCTCGCCGAAGGACGTCACGGTTAATAACGGTAGCGTGATCGCGGGGAATAACGTCAGCCTGAAAGGCGGCGACATCACCAACAGCGGCAGCACGCTGCTGGCCAGACAGGATCTCAAACTCGACAGCCAGAACAGCATCAGCAACCTTAACGACGGCCTGATGAAAGCAGGCGGCGGCCTGAGCCTGAGCGCCATTGGCGACATCAATAACATCAGCTCAGCCATCAGCGGGAAAACCGTGGCGCTGGAGAGCGCCGACGGCAGCATTAACAACATTACGCTTGCCGAACAGACGAGCATCGACGCGCGCGGCAAGTACGGCAGCGTCATGCTGAAAGACACCACGCTCGGCAGCACGGCCACCATCAGCGCGCAGGATAGTCTGGCCTTACAGGCCGGTAAAAACATCACGCTCACCGGCGCGAACCTGACCTCCGGCGGCGATCTGCTGATGAACGCCTGGGGCGATATCGCGGTGAATGCCAACCAGGTAAACGATGCTTACGGGCAGTCCGGTTTACGCAATAACACCAACACCAGCCGCTCTTCGGTGACTTACCAGGGCAGCACCCTCAGCGCAGGCGGCAATCTCGGCATCAAAGCCGGCGACAACCTGAGCGTGGCGGCAGGCGATATCAAGGCAGGCGGCAACGCGGCCCTCGCGGCAGGCGGCGATCTCAATCTCGACGCGCTGCAAACCAGTAAAAACAGCCAGAACGGCAAGAAAGAAACACACAGCACCGGGCTCGATCGCACCACCGTTTCCGCTGGCGACAACCTGACGCTGAGCGCAGGCCGGGACATCAACGCGCACGCGGCGGCCCTGGCGGCGGAGGACAATATCGGCGTCCAGGCCGGACGCGACGTTAACCTGAACGCGGAGGCCACTACCTCAGGCGACAGCTACCGCTCGAAGAAAAAAACCACCATCAACGAGTCCGTGCGTCAGCAGGGCACGGAGCTGGCGAGCGGCGGTAACACGGTCATTGTCGCCGGGCGCGATATGAATGCCGACGCGGCGCAGGCTACGGCGAAGGGCGACATCGGCGTGACGGCAGGGCGCGATATTAACCTCGCGACCGCCACCGAGAGCGATTACCACTACAAAGAGGAAACCAAAACCAAAAAAGGTTTCCTCAAGAAAACCACCACGCACACGGTCTCTGAGCAGAGCGCCACGCGCGAAGCGGGCACGCTGCTGAGCGGCGATAATGTCACGCTGAAGGCGGGCGAAGATTTGCTCGTCAAAGGCTCGGCGGTGGCAGGTGACGGTAACGTCGCGCTGAGTGCCGGTAAAAACGTGGAGATCGCGGCGGCGACCAACACCGATTCGAACTGGCAGCTCAAAGAGAAGAAAAAGAGCGGCCTGATGGGATCTGGTGGGATCGGCTTTACCATCGGCAGCAGCAAAACGCGCCATGAGCTGAAAGAAAAAGGTACCACCCAGAGCCAGAGCGTCAGCACCGTCGGCTCGACCGGTGGCAACGTGACCGTCACGGCGGGCGAACAGGCGCGTGTCAGCGGCGCCGATCTGGTGGCGGGGAAAAACCTCACGCTTACCGGCGACAGCGTGGTTATCGAGCCGGGGCACGATAAACGTACGACTGATCAGAAATTTGAACAGAAGAGCAGCGGGTTAACCGTGGCGCTTACGGGGGCTGTGGTCGATGCCGTCAATAATGCAGTGACGGCGGCAAAGGACGCTACAAAGCAAAGCGATTCTCGTCTTGCCGCGCTGCAGGCGACCAAATCGGTGCTTTCCGGTTATCAGGCAGTACAGGGCAAAGAGATGGCGGACACCACCGGTGAGCCTAATGCCGGTATCCGCGTCAGCGTTTCTCTGACCACGCAAAAATCAAAATCTGAACAGCATCAGGTATCTGACCAGGTCACCGGTTCGACGCTGAATGCCGGAAACAACTTGTCGATTAACGCCACCGGTAAAAATCACGGCGCTAACAGCGGCGATATTGTGGTTGCGGGCAGCAGCATGAAAGCGGGCGGCGATGCCAGCCTGAATGCGGCGCGGGATATTCTCCTGACCGGCGCGGCGAATACGCAGAAAACCACCGGCAGTAACAGCAGCAGTGGCGGCGGCGTGGGCGTCAGCTTTGGGGTTGGTCAGGGAAGTGCGGGCCTGAGCGTCTTTGCAAATGTGAATGCGGCGAAGGGCAAGGAAAAGGGTGACGGCACCGACTGGACCGAAACCACGCTGGATAGCGGTGGCAAAGTATCGCTGCACAGCGGACAGGATGCATCGCTGATTGGCGCGCAGGTGAGTGGTAGCCAGGTGACGGCGGATATCGGGCGCAACCTGACAATTACCAGTCTGCAGGACAGCAATCACTACGACTCCAAACAGAGCAGCGTGAGCGCAGGCGGCAGTTTCACCTTCGGCAGCATGACGGGTTCTGGCTATGTTAATTTTAGCCAGGACAAAATGCACAGCACCTTCAAGAGCGTTGCTGAGCAGAGCGGGATTTTCGCTGGTAAAGATGGCTTTGACGTCACTGTCGGAAGCCATACCCAGCTCAATGGCGGGGCGATCGGCAGCGCCGCTACGGCGGATAAAAACAGCCTTGATACTGGTACGCTGGGCTACAGTAACCTTACCAACAAAGCGGATTATAAGGTGTCGCACTCAGGCGGCGGCTTCAGCTCTTCCGGTAGCTTTGGGCCGCAGGGGGCTCTCAGTGCGGCCAGTACGCTCATGTCGGCCGTGGGCAGTTCCGGACATGCGCAGGGCACCACCCAGGCGGCGGTTTCAGAAGGCACTATCACTGTTCGCGATACGGCACACTCGCAGGATGCTGGTGGACTGCAAAGGGATGTGACGCAGGCCAACGACGCCATCAGCCCGATCTTTAACAAAGAGAAAGAACAGAATCGCCTGCAGGCCGTGCAGATGGTCAGCGATATCGGTAATCAGGTGGCCGATATTGTGCGCACGCAGAGCGATCTTGATGGCCTGAAAGCGGCGATAGCCCAAACGGGCACGTCACTGCAGGGGCTGCCGGAGAAAGAGCGCCTGGCAAAACTGGCGGCCTTGCGTGATACGGCCGTCTACAAAAAAGTGACCGAAAACACCGGCACCGGAAGCGATGTGCAGCGTGCGATCACCGCCGCGACCGCCGCTGTCAGCGGGCTGGCAGGCGGAAACCTGAATGCCGCGTTAGCGGGGGGGGCGGCGCCGTATATCGCTAATGAGATCGGTAAAAACATCACCGACCAGAATACAACGGCGGGCATTATGGCCCACGCGGTGGTCAACGCCGTGCTGGCGAAAGTGCAGGGGCAGGACGCACTGACCGGTGCATCTGGCGCAGTTGTCGGTGAATCGATGGGAATTTTGTTGGCGAAGCAAGTGTACGGCAAATCTCCTGCAGCGCTGACGGATACCGAAAAACAGACCATTGCGGCACTCTCTACGCTGGCATCCGGCCTGGCAGGCGCACTGGCGGGTAACAGCACGGAAGCGACAGCGACCGCCGCGAAGGCCGGGCAGACGACGGTTGAGAATAACTTTTTGGGGGAAGACTCCAGGAAAAGAAAGGATGCGTTAGTTCACAAGGGGCTGACAGAAGGGCTGGCCGAGGATGAAGAAAAGGATCTCATTTTCCTTGATAAGACAAATCAACTGAGTGATGAGTATCTCGATAAATACCGTCATGACCCTGGTTCATTAACACCGGATGAAAAATATGTCCTGAACCAGGCGCTCAATGCCTTTTTTCAGGAAAATTCAAAATACTATGACGCTGATACCGTAAACAAAATGGTGGGCAGCCTGTTTTCGGAAGGCGCTACATTCAAAGATTATGGTTTCCCGTTCGCCGCAAGCAGTGAACTCAAAAACAAAATTACGGACAACAATAAGGCCGGACTGGGTTTCTGGGATGCCTTAACCTATACAAGGGATATTTCGCCACAGGAACGGTTGTATAAGGACGCAATAAGCGATCTGGGTGCGGTGAATGAGCACGCATACTGGGGCCGAGTTGGCGAGCCAGTATTAAACTTTTTGCCAGGCGCGCCAGGGCTTGTAGTCAACGTAAAAGATGCGATTACAGGCGGCAGCCAGATGGGGCAGGCAACAGCCTCCTTCCTGAATGATGGCCCGAATGCGGATTCCGCAGGACGCTTCCTGGAAGGTTTCCTGAACGCAGCAGGCGCCGTGGCTGGTACACACTGGGGTTATAAGAGTGGCTATGCGGGAAATGAACTTGTTGATAGCGGGATTGTTTCTCCGGGTAATTATCTTTGGCAAGAAAGTACACTCGTTAAAAAACCCTTTTATGATAAACCCCAGGAAGGGGGGATTTTAAATATAGGTGCAGGTAACAGACCGATTGAAGGCGCTTATAATATTTCTCATCCTGATTACCCTAAAGGGGTCGGTGTATATGCTGGCGATGCTAATGATTTGTCGAATATTGCTACAGGCTCCCAAAAAACAATCATCATGGAAAATCCTTATGGATTTAAACCATTTAATGATGAGGTTTTAAGGGTTTTAGATAAAGATGGAACAATTGTAGTTAAAGGTACATGGAATAATCCAGCAATCCAAAGGATTGAAAAGGATGCTAAAAAATATGGGTTTACATTAACTGAAAGGAATGTTATTCCAAGTACTGGTTTCTCACAGACTGATGGAAAGCCAATAAAAAACAAAAAAGTTACTGAATATAAATTTAAAAAAGGTGATCATAAATGATGAAATATAATATAAATATCACGAATTGTTACCATAAATTAATTTGTTTGGATAATAATATTGGTTTGAATTCATATTTCTCAATTCTGGATCTTGTAAGTAAGAAAGAAAGGGCAACTATTTTATTAAATAATATCGTTGTAAATATGCATGATGAATCATGGTATGGTGCAATAGCTGGCAATAACAATAACAGTATTGTGACCAAGGTTTTGAATGATTTAAGTGTTAATGACTTGGATGTTTTTACTTTAATGCTGCAACGGGCGGAATTAGTGGTTTCAGGAATAAAGTGTGTATATATTAAGTTGTCAACAAGTACTGGTGACTATTATCATTCTACAGGGAATGAGTTTTGTATTGGGGATAAGCAGATATGGCTTGCTGGCAGTTGCTCTGATTACGGAAACTCGGTCATTGACATTATCCTGATTTTTGATGGAGAGATTGATTTAAGTTTTTATGAGTCAGATATAGTTATAGAATCGATTAACTATGATAACTTTATTAATCCTCTTGATGTTGATAATTTCAATAAAGCATATGATTCTTTTATCTCTTTAAAAAGAATAAAGATAGAAGATTTGGGTTTTAATAATATAAAGTGCGGGCTTTTAGGGTTTTATGAAAATGTCAAGTATTTTGACCATGGCGAAACTGGAGATATTGCCATCAAACATTATAAATTTTAGCAGTTAAGAATAAATTTTTTGACGGGGTAAAAAAGTGGTTTGTTCAGAAGGGCCGTCAGAGGGACTGATCCAGTATCAATAAAAGAATTTCATCCTGCTCTGGGAAATAAATCAACTGAATGATAAATATCCCGATAAAGACTGGCATGACCTTGGTTCGTTAACCGCGTATGAAAGCGATGCCCTGGACCAGGCGCGCAATGCCTTTTTTCAGGAAAATTCAAAATACTATGACGCTGATACCGTAAACAAAATGGTGGGCAGCCTGTTTTCGGAAGGCGCTACATTCAAAGATTATGGTTTCCCGTTCGCCGCAAGCAGTGAACTCAAAAACAAAATTACGGACAACCATAAGGCCGGACTGGGTTTCTGGGATGCCTTAACCTATACAAGGGATATTTCGCCACAGGAACGGTTGTATAAGGACGCAATAAGCGATCTGGGTGCGGTGAATGAGCACGCATACTGGGGCCGAGTTGGCGAGCCAGTATTAAACTTTTTGCCAGGCGCGCCAGGGCTTGTAGTCAACGTAAAAGATGCGATTACAGGCGGCAGCCAGATGGGGCAGGCAACAGCCTCCTTCCTGAATGATGGCCCGAATGCGGATTCCGCAGGACGCTTCCTGGAAGGTTTCCTGAACGCAGCAGGCGCCGTGGCTGGTACACACTGGGGTTATAAGAGTGGCTATGCGGGAAATGAACTTGTTGATAGCGGGATTGTTTCTCCGGGTAATTATCTTTGGCAAGAAAGTACACTCGTTAAAAAACCCTTTTATGATAAACCCCAGGAAGGGGGGATTTTAAATATAGGTGCAGGTAACAGACCGATTGAAGGCGCTTATAATATTTCTCATCCTGATTACCCTAAAGGGGTCGGTGTCTATGCTGGCGACGTTAATGATTTGTCGAATATTGCTACAGGCTCCCAGACAAAGATCATTATGGAAAACCCTTACGGATTTGAACCATTTAATGATGAGGTTGTAAGGGTGTTGGATCAAAATGGAACAATTATAGTTAAAGGTACATGGAATAATCCAAAAATCAAAGGCATTGAAAAGAAAGCTAAAAAATATGGCTTTACCTTAACTGAAAAAAATGTTATTCCAAGTACTGGTTTTTCGCAGACTGATGGGAAGCCAATAGCTAACGATACAGTTACTGAATATATATTTAAAAAAGGTCATTACAAATGATTAATTATAAATTGGATATATCAGATTGTTATAATCAAATGATTTGCCTGGATAATTTTATTGGTTTGAACTCATATTTTTCAATCTTGGATGTTATTGATAAAAAAGAAAAGGCATCTGTATTATTAAATAATATTGTGGTAAATATGGATGAGAAATCATGGTGCGGTGCAATAGTAAACAATAACAGCATTGTTACCCAAACTCTGAAAGGCATAAATGTTGATGAGTTAGATGTTTTTAGGCTAATGCTGCAACGAGCGGAATTAACGGTATCGGGAATTAAATGTGTATATATTAAGTTATCAACTAAAACTGGCGATTATTACCACTCTACAGGCAATGAGTTTTGTATTGGGGATAAATATATATGGCTTGCTGGCGACTGCTCTGATTTCGAAAGCTCGACTGTTAAGATAATGCTGGTTTATGGCGGGGAAATTAATTTAAATTTCCATGAGTCAGATGTGGTAATTGAATCGATTGACTTTAATAATTTTATCAAACCGGATGATGTCGATAAATTTAATAAAGCCCAGGATTCCTTTATCTCTTTAAAAAATAGAAAGATAGAGGATTTTGGTTTTAATAATATTAAATCCGGTTTTTTAGAATTTGAAAAAAATATTAAGTATTTCGAACATAGCGAAACTGGAAACACTGCGATCAGAAATTATAAAGTTTAACACTTGAGAATACATCTTGGGTGGGGTTAAAAAGGATGGGTTTGTTCAGAAGGACCCGTCAGAGGGACTGATCCAGAATCAAGAAAAGAATTTCATCCTGCCTTAGGAAGTAAATCAACTGAATGATAAACATCCCGATAATTACCGCCATTACCCCGGTTCGTTTATCAGTCAGAAACTGTAAAGGTTATTACTGCTTTTTCTGATGCTTCACCAATCCCAAGTAGATTTAAACCAATAAAATAAGGGGGAATGATGCAGGGTTTAGATGGAAAGATAAAAGAATTCGGCTCTCTTTTTTATGGCTGACTAGATACAGGGATGTTGCAAGATGCAATTAGCTATGTTGACCACAATGAAAGAGGATTAGCATTTGAAAAAATTTGCGATCATCTTAGTGAATATGACATTCCAATTACCGAGGAAGAGTATTGCATTGCTATATCTCTATGTAATGATTTAAAAATGGATGTTAATGATGTCAGCATTGTTTATATGAAACGATTAGTCTCTAAGTCAATATCCTACCCTTCCAGTCACAGCTTTATCTTCTGCCTGTTGACATAAGCCACGCTCAGTTCCTCGGCGAAGCCGTACAGTTAACGAGTGTTGTGGGGGATACGATGCAGTCTGGCATTACTCGAATCTGTATGGGCATCCCGTCGGCAAATCCTGCCAGCACTATCCACACGCTGTGCAAAAAGCGCGTTATGCATGGCTCAAGTGCAGGGCTTATAGCGTGCAGCCCGTTGCGGCTCTGCATTCGGTCAGACGAAGAAATATGATTAGGTAAGGCGGCAGAGAGGAGCGGCGTCATCAGAGCCCGCTTCGTCAAAACAGGCATTTTATAAAATCCGCACGCACGCGCGAGTGGGTTGGATATGAATTACGGGGTCGTTAACGCAATACCGGCGTTGCGCAGGGCACCACCCAGGCGGCGGTGTCAGAAGGCACCATTACCATTCGCGATAAGGCGAACTCGCAGGATGCTGGCAGACTGCAAAGGGATGTGACGCAGGCTAACGATGCCATCAGCCCGATCTTTAACAAAGAGAAAGAACAGAATCGCCTGCAGGCCGTGCAGATGGTCAGCGATACCGGTAATCAGGTGGCCGATATTGTGCGCACGCAGAGCGATCTCGATGGCCTGAAAGCGGCGATAGCCCAAACGGGCACGTCACTGCAGGGGCTGCCGGAGAAAGAGCGCCTGGCAAAACAGGCGGCCTTGCGTGATACGGCCGTCTACAAAAAAGTGACCGAAAACACCGGCACCGGGAGCGATGTGCAGCGTGCGATCACCGTCGCGACCGCCGCTGTCAGCGGGCTGGCAGGCGGTAATCTGAATGCCGGATTAGCGGGTGCTGCGGCGCCGTATATAGCCAGTGAGATCGGCAAAAACATCACCGACCAGAATACAACGGCGGGCATTATGGCCCATACCGAAGGATGGTAAAAATGACTTCTATCGGAAAAGTACCAGGTTATATTGAATTGCTTTCATTTTTTGAAAGTACACCTTTTCTTTCTGATGAAATAGATCACAGATTTGGTTATTCGTATACTGATAGCAATGGGGTTAAATTAATTTTTTCTTATGCTGCGCTAGAGGGGTGGATACAAACCATTATTGAATTTAATGGCAGCGTTATATCCCAGCATCTTAGTGAAGGAGTAAATAGCTTTGAAATTAGAACTGAAATAAAAGGGGGGGTTTTATATTCAAAAATAAATTCTTCCAGTTCAGTGACACGAATGGAGATTAGGTTAAAACCACAAATATCAGTTAAGTGGAATACATTATTGAAATAAATAATCGTTTTGAATGTATAACATAAAATAAAGCTCCCGGCCTTTGAACCAGGTTTATGTTTGCATGCTTGATCACCATCACATCGTCGATGCCGTTAGGCGCGCGCGGCCATTGGCTCATAACGCTTAATCCTTGGGGCAACCTGTAATTAATGGAGTGAAAATTGATGTCATCAAAAAAGAAAATCAAGTTACAAGTGGCTACCCTGTAGGTGGAAAACCAACTCCTGGATTCATTCCAGTTAATTGAGGTATATAAATGTATAAAAAATTTGATTTATGTATAAGCGATTTTAGTGATGATATAAGCCCCGGGGATTATTGGTATGATTGTGCAATTATTGAGGCTTCAGAAATATTGAACCATTTTAATAAATCGGATTGGGGAAGCCTGTTTGATAATCTAAGTGATAAAATATTTTTTGGAAAATAAGATTAACCGAATGTTTGGGAGGGTTAAATAACCCATGTGAAGTTAAAATTATATTGGAACTCATTAAGACAGATGATCCTGATTTGTTTGTCTGTTGTATTGACTCGTTAAGAATTATAGAGTTGAGTCATTTATCTAAAGACGAATTAGATAATATTAATGATAAAATATCCTTTGCAAAGAAAAATGCTTCCTTGCCAGTACGATGTGTTTTAGAGGCTTTTACGCGTAAGTTTATAAGTAACTAATGTCAGAAATCACCCAATAGTGTATTGGTGCAACAAAAAGAAAAAGTGTCGCAAGTTGCAGAACAGGTTCTGATTTATTACAGGACTGGCAGTGGCTTGAAACCATATCTATCTCGCAGGTGAGCCAGTTTCTTGTCCAAAGAGCAATTAGAATCTGGCAGGGTTTTTATTTTGGTTGGGGGAGATGGTGTTAAAAGAACTCAGCTCCAAACAAACGGTTCATTTGATGGTAAGAATGGCATATTTAATCCATCAAACAGTGTTACCCATCAACGATTTATTTCAGGTGGCACTGTGAATGGAATACCCAATCAACGAGCAAAAAAATAAATGCGAGGGTAAAAAAGATGACGTTTTCGTTAATGAATAGTAAGTTAAAGTTTAGCTGGGAGGATATATGCTGGGGATACAAGCATCATTTAATAGGATGGAAAGATGTTGTTTGTTATGCAAGTGATAAAATCTCTCACGGTAATGACAATGAAGTTGTTTTTGGTATTTCATTGATAGATAAGCATAACCTTCATGAATTGGATGAACTGCTAGGAAAAATAGCAGTAATTTCTGATGATTATAGTAATGATAAATGGTTGTATTTTAAGTTATTGATGCTGTTTATTTCTAAAGATGAAATTAACGACCCATTAGGCGAAGTTGAGAAAGTTTATGATTTTTTTGATTATCCAGAGGAAATCAAATCATTTGTAAGGTACATGCCCGTTTCCGAAGATTATGACCCAAGTAAACATACGGTAGAGGAAAATATTCAGCGTTTATATTCTAATTGGAAAGGTTATTTAGATAATAAGATAGTATCATTTTTAAAATGACGCTATAGATCCTAACCTGAATGATCGGGATCGTACTAAAAACTTCCAGACTTACCCAAAATGCCCGTTCCCGCACTTCATCACCGACAAATCGCCAGTGTCGTTAAGCGCCGGGGATGGTCTTGACCAATGAAGCATCTTTTGTCGGTTAATATAAGCCACGCTCAGCCTCTTGTATCGCACCACTGCAAGCAGTACTCCGTGTAGTGAAAACGATGTGGCCCGGCATCGCACGGTTTGGGAGCGCCATGCCTACAGCGCAGAGCCTGACGTCCATGAAAAAGGCGGTAGTTCTGACTTGAACGCTGGACTGCGCCCATAGTAAAGGTGGCTTTGACACTAAGGGCCGGAGTTCACTTGCCGCGCACTGGATCAATGGGCCTTTGAGCATGGTGTGGAGTTACGCTTAATCCAGCCGGGCAAGCCAGTGCAGAACGGATTTATTGAGAGCTTTAACGGACGATTTCGCGATGAATGTCTGAATGAGCACGGGTTCAGCGATATCCTTCACGACAGGAAAATCATTAATGACTGGAGGCAGGATTATAACGAGTGTCGTCCCCATTCAGCACTGAATTATCAGACGTCATCAGAGTTTGCAGCGCGGTGGCGAAATGGGAAATGTGAAGGTAAACAAACCGACATTACTAACTGATGGCTGTATCAAATACTGGAGGCAGGTCAAGAGATCCTCCACTGGAACGCTAATACTTACCCCCATAGATGAGTTTCGTCAGAAGTTCTCTGGTGAGGCTATTTTTACTAAGGTAATAAAATGAAGAATATAGACGCTTTATTAAGCGCATTTGGATTGCCATCATCTTCTATAGAAACTAAGGTAATTGTAAATGCAATTTTAATTATACGTGGGAGTGAGTGTTATTTAGTTCCTGGAAATACTAACTATGAAAGCCCTGACCGTATAGAACTGTATTATCCCAACCTTGAAACTTTACTGGATGAAGCTGTGGGCGGGTGGGTTGGCGGCCCAGCAAGTTATTATGACAATGTCGTTATTACGGGTGTGCTTAAAAAGGGTGCAACTACATTAAATCCCTTATCTATCAGTAAAATAGAAAAATGTAAAATTATTAGAGACGGAGAAACTTATGAGGTCATAAGCTGATTATTAATCCCGGCCTTTACGGCGGGATCGTGCCGCCAGACTCACCCACATGCCCATTCCCGCACCTGATCACCTGCACATCTCCGGTGTCGTTAAGCGACGGGGATGGTCTTGACCATTGAAGCATCTTTGGTCGGTTGAAGTCAGCCACGCTCAGCCCCCTGGCATCGCACTACTGCTAATGGTACTCCGGGTAGTTAAAACCAGGCTCATACTTGAACCCCCGGACAGCGCCCGTAAAGGTGGCTTTGGCGCCACAGGCGGTAGCCATACCCAATGCAATGGCGGGACGACTGACAACACCGCCGCCGCGGATAAAAACCGGCTGGAGACCGGCACGCTGAGCTTTACGGATATTGGCAATAAGGCGGATTACAAAGTCAGCCATAAAGGCGGAACGATTGGTGCCGGTACGGGGTCAGGGTCTTTAATAGGGCTGGCGAGCAGCGGGCTTTCCGCTGTCAGCGGGGCGATGCTGTCAGGACTTGGCAGCAGCGGTCATGCCAGCGGTACCACGCAGTCTGCAGTATCGGAAGGGACTATTGTTATCCGAGATAAAGCTGGCCAGCAACAGGATGTGGCCTCGCTGAGCCGCGACGAATGCTAACGACACGGTCAGCCCGATCTTTAACAAAGAGAAAGAACAAAAACGCCTGCAAATTGCACAAATGACCGGTGATATCGCCGGGCAGATGACCAGCATGGTGATGACGGAAGGCGACATCAATGCGCTGAAAGCGGCCCGTGCCTTTCCGGGAAATGCGCATTTAAGCGCGGAAGAACTGAAGCAGACACAGGCGTATCGGGACGCCTTTAGTGAATACGGCACCGGCGGGAAATACCAGCAAATTGCGCAGTCGGCTTCTGCGGCGATAGCAGGGCTGGTCAATGGCGATTTCTCAGGTGCTGTCGCAGGCGCTGCCGCGCCTTACATCGCGACATTTGTGAAAAATCACACCAACGAAGACAGCGCCCGGCGCATTCTGGCCCACGCGCTGGCGGGCGCTGTGATTGCAAATGCGCAGGGTAAAGATGCGCTGGCAGGCGCCGCCGGGGCTTCCACCGGTGAACTGACGGCGAAACTGGCGCTCGATCTGTACGGCAAAAAACCGGAACAGCTGGGTGAAGACGAAAGACAGCTGGTCAGTGCGCTCTCGTCCGTTGCCGCAGGGCTCGCCGGCGCGGCCGTCAGCGACAATACCGCGGGTGTTCAGGCCGCAGCGCAGGCCGGGAAGAATGTGGTAGAGAATAATGCATTAAATGGAAATGATGCCCAGGAAAAAAGCAACATCCAACTTGCTTTTTCTGAAACCGGACTTACTCTTCATCCTCGCTCGCTTGAAGAAATTGAATCCTTAGAGAAACGGCGTGATCAGCTGCTACGTTTAAGTGAGGTCGTAGATCAATATGTAAAAGATGCCTGTTCACAAGGGATAGCCTCAACTTCCTGTCAGGAAGCCAACGTACTCCTGTTAGGTCTTCAGCAGAGTTATGACGGTTATCTCGGCAGCATGACTTATAAAGACCTTAACAAAGATGAATATGCAAAGGTTAGCCAGTTAATAGCAGAGACCACTGGTGGAAGCTGGGATTACACAATTGAGGATTATGCAAAAACCCATAACATAAGTTACTAGGAAGCGAAGGATAAATTTGCCAAAGCTATTCCTATCAATCAGGCAGCAGACATCATTGGCATACTCTATGGATTTAAAAATCCGAAAGGTGGAAAAGCTTCTTCTGTTGCTCCTGCTCTTGCCTCGTCGATAAAACGAGTCTTGTCTGTATACGACAAGTCTAAACAGCTCATTGCCAGTGGTACTAAAGGTAATAATGATGTATTAGCTTTAGCTGGAACAGGTGACAGCGGATATTTTTCATTTGGCGAGTGTTCAATATCGCCTGTAAATTTATCCAAGGGAACTAATGGAGGCAACAAACAGTCTGGAATCAATGAGACTGGCAAAATTGAAAAAAATTCTTCCTCCGGAAAAATTGGGGGAGAGCACGTAATAAAGCTATTGACATCGTTGGAGGGTTGGGGGCGGATTCTTTACCAGTTTTCGGCGAATGGAAATTAGCGCTGGATATAGTAAAGTTATTGGTCGGCAATCTAATGACAAAAAAAGGCTGGAGAGTTGATTACGACCCACAAAAAGGGGTGCATATTAATATATGGAACTATACTAAAGGTAAATGTATTAGAAAGGCAGAAAAAATAGTTATACCATTAGAAGGTAATGAAGAAACGTTCGCAAATATACTTAATCAACTGAACAGGTAATTGATATGACCTTATTCGAAGAGTGTGCGGAAGTATTGAAGTCTAACTTTACCATCGTTATTGGCAATGATGAGAAAATGGCAATTAAAATATTATATGACCATGGGGCCATCAATGGGTATATTGATTGGGGTATCAAAAACTATACGCTTTATAATGATTTTCAGGAGCTTTTGAAAAGTGGCATCGTAAAGGATGATAAATTTTTTGTTTTTGCGGATGACGTAGATGTCCCTATTTTTGAAACAACCCTATCTCTTATCGCTGCAAACGCGGATGATGTCTTAGCTTTATGCCCTAAAATATATATTTACAATAACGACTTTCTTTTGCAACCCATGTATCCATATGGGGAGATTCATTTTTTAAAAAAATAAAGTCACATTAAAGATATTTTTTTATTCTACCCGATTATGGTTATACAGACAGTGAGTTATTTTGATAAGTTTTACTAAAATTTCCGATATGATGTTTTGATTAAATCTTAAACCCATGAACCTTCTCCTTATTCGCCACGCTGAAACAACATGGAGCCGCGGCGGACTCATTCAGGGGCATCAGGACGGCCCGTGGAGTACGTGAAACCACAGCGCTGATAACCGCTCTGGCGTACGATTTCCCCTCGGTTGATATGGTGTACACCTCGCCTGCGGGCCGCGCGCGTCATATGGGTAACGCCATCGCAAGCCATTTTCGCTGCCACTCTCTGTTGAGCCACTATTACAGGAGCAGGCATTCAGCGATTACTAAGGCCTGTCGCGGGTGCAGTTACAGCGTGATGATCCCACCAGTGCAAGAGCGCTGTTTTCAACCGATGCGTTATTTGCGCAGCCTGACAGCGACCGCCGCGAAGGCCGGACAGACGACGGTTGAGAATAACCTGCTGCGTGGTGGAACAGATGACGGGCAGGTAAAAGCGGCGCAGGAGCATGCGAAAAATATCATGTCCTGCGCAGATGATCCCGGCTCAGAACCCTCCCGTAAGGGAAAGGCACTACAGAATGCGATAATAGTTGCCTTGCCAGCTGATCTTGGTTGGGGAATGCTGATAGCGGCAACATCGGAATTAGCAGCAGCGGCTCAGGTTGCTATCAGAGCATGTGCTGGTAATGTCGTGCTGTGCCTGAATAATGCCGGCATCATGACGTCGGAGGCCATCGTTCCGGGAGGTGTGGGAGCAGGTGGTGCGATAGGTATTGGTAAGACCACGCTGGAGGCAACAACGGCTGAAGCTGAAGCTGTTGCGGCCAATGCGGCAAAAAATAATCCATCATGGAAAGCTGGTGAGTATCTTGAGGATTTTAAACCTTCACCGACACCGCGAGAGCTGATAAGAGAGCAGGGTGGGAAAGGTTCACAAACTGCCAATATCAGAAGGGATCATATACTTAATGGAGAAGTGAAAACTCTTAAGGATGGGACTAAAGTTGGTTCTGGCGGACACTATCTCCGTGATCCAAACATCAAGATAGATAAAATGACTGGCGCACCAGATGCCAATGGTGTTTCGACAGGATATATTTCAGTGAGAGATCCAGCGACAGGACAATGGGTAAATAAGAAGGCTGAAACTACATTCTTCCCTGAGCAATGGTCAAAAAGACAGACGGCTCAGGAGATTGAGAACGCGTTTAAGAACTCATCTCCAGATCCTTTTGATCAAAATAAATGGCAAGGTGTATCTTCTTCTGGTGTTAAAATACAAGGTTACTACGGTAAACATGATGGAAAAGGGGCGGCAGCATGGCCTGTATATGGTGGGGGTAAATAAATGTATAGTAGAAAAATATACTTAAGATGGAGTAATTTTAACGAACAATTTATTCCTACGGTATTAGGTCCTGGTGAAGATTTGAGGTGTGTTCCCAAGCAGGGATATGGAGCTAGTGAAATTGCCGCGTGGTTATCATCAGATTTTCCAAATGGTATCAACTCTATTGATATTTGGATTAAAAACCTAATCAACCTAGGTTCAGGAATAACAACTGATGGTAATTTTGGGATGGGTAATGCTCACTGGGTTATGGTGACTCAAGATAGAGTTTTCATCGGCTGTGAATATGTTGAAGAGCAGCAAGTACTTTTAACTATCAAGCAAACACTATATGTACTGGAGCAGTATCGTTTATTCCTGGAAGGATCTTATACAAAAGATTTCCCGGCAGAACCAATTGATGTTGAGTACCTGGCAGAAGGTAGAGATGCTATCACACAGTATGAGTCTCTAGACGGGGCACATTGTTTGCCATATTAACGTTGAGAATAAATTTTTGGGTGAGAGCTTAAAGAGACGGAAGGATGAGTTAGTTCAGAAGGGCTGACAGAGGGGCTGACCCTGGATGAAGAAAAGGCTCTCATCCTCCTTGATAAAAAAATCAGCTGAGTGATGAGTATCTTGATAAATACCGTCATGACCCCGGCTCATTAACCCCGGATGAAAAATATGTCCTGAACTGAAGAAAAAACTTACGGACAGCAATAAGGCCGGACTGGGTTTCTGGGATGCCTTAACCTATACAAGAGATATTTCGCCACAGGAACGGTTGTATAAGGACGCAATAAGCGATCTGGGTGCGGTGAATGAGCACGCATACTGGGCCCGAGTTGGCGAGCCAGTATTAAACTTTTTGCCAGGCGCGCCAGGGCTTGTGGTCAACATAAAAGATGCCATTACAGGTGGTAGCCAGATGGGGCAGGCAACAGCCTCCTTCCTGAATGATGGCCCGGATGCGCATTCCGCAGGACGCTTCCTGGAAGGTTTCCTGAACGCAGCGGGCGCCGTGGCTGGTACACACTGGGGTTATAAAGATAGTGTAACGCCATCAGGTAGCTATTCTTCGGACTGGCAGAACAGTAATATTATTCCTGATAAAGTTGCTGCACAAGCACAGCAAGATTTGATTAATTAAATTAATAATTTTAAATCTAATAGTCAAGCGGAGAAAGTAGCTGCAATGATAGGCGCATATGACCTATTTCAGGAAAAACTGCGGTTGGTTATAGTAATAAAAAGATTACAGCAGAGTCATTACACCCAGCAAAAGTGAACTATATTGAGAAGCAGCTTGGTGTTAAAATTGGTGAGTTTAAAAAATAAAGCTGGAGCTTGCGCAGAGGTATCAGCTGCTGATAGTTTAGTGAGACAAGGAGTTAAACCGGAAAACATTTATTTTATACAAGCGATTAGACCAAAAGCATTTAGACAACAAAAATGGTGTTATATCAGATAAAATAATTGTTGAAACGTGTAATAATTGCAAGATTACATGGCCAAAAGGTACTAAGTAATGAGTGATTCAACGATAAAATGGGAACCAGGATTTGGAACTATTTATACATGGTTTGCAATGGATAAAAATGGAAAAATAGCAGTAATGGTAAATAACTGCTGGGGATGGCTACCTAATGCTCTGCTATCAATTAATAATTTTGAAGATTTGTTAGATGAGCTTAATGAGTATAAGTGGGAAGAGTCAAATGAATATTTTGAATATCCTAATCCAAAGAATGGGAAAACTATATTGGACTTATACTCTTCTCTTGTGCATAGGGATGCAAAATCCAGGAAAGACGTTGAAAATTGGGTAAATACCAGGCAGTTAGGTGAGCTTCGTGATGAAAATATCCCATCAAGAAAAGGTTTTTTTATTTACCATGGAGTAGAAGGGGATAGCCATGGACAAGATTATCCAGTCGGTTATGATGGTGAAACAAAGATGGGGGATTATTTCAGATATTTGATGCCAACAGTATATGCTTCCATAGAAGACTTCCCAGAGGAGCTTCGTTGCGGGATCGCTGTTTCTGACACAATTGATTTTACCACTGATAGATTATTAGATAATGATCAAATAAATGAATATTTCCCGAGAATGTATAAGCGTGATTTTTTATAAACAAGAAAATTTTAGATGCGTATATAATGAATTGGAAGGATGGGTTTGTTCAGAAGGGCCGTCAGAGGGACTGATCCAGTATCAATAAAAGAATTTCATCCTGCTCTGGGAAATAAATCAACTGAATGATAAATATCCCGATAAAGACTGGCATGACCCTGGTTCGTTAACCGCGTATGAAAGCGATGCCCTGGACCAGGCGCGCAATGCCTTTGTTCAGGAAAATTCAAAATACTATGACGCTGATACCGTAAACAAAATGGTGGGCAGCCTGTTTTCGGAAGGCGCTACATTCAAAGATTATGGTTTCCCGTTCGCCGCAAGCAGTGAACTCAAAAACAAAATTACGGACAACCATAAGGCCGGACTGGGTTTCTGGGATGCTTTAACCTATACAAGGGATATTTCGCCACAGGAACGGTTGTATAAGGACGCAATAAGCAATCTGGGTGCGGTGAATGAGCACGCATACTGGGGCCGAGTTGGCGAGCCAGTATTAAACTTTTTGCCAGGCGCGCCAGGGCTTGTGGTCAACGTAAAAGATGCCATTACAGGCGGCAGCCAGATGGGGCAGGCAACAGCCTCCTTCCTGAATGATGGCCCGAATGCGGATTCCGCAGGACGCTTCCTGGAAGGTTTCCTGAACGCAGCAGGCGCCGTGGCTGGTACACACTGGGGTTATAAGAGTGGCTATGCGGGAAATGAACTTGTTGATAGCGGGATTGTTTCTCCGGGTAATTATCTTTGGCAAGAAAGTACCCTCGTTAAGAAACCCTTTTATGATAAACCCCAGGAAGGGGGGATTTTAAATATAGGTGCAGGTAACAGACCGATTGAAGGCGCTTATAATATTTCTCATCCTGATTATCCTAAAGGACCAGGTGTATATGCTGGCGATGCTAATGATTTGTCGAATATTGCTACAGGCTCCCAGACAAAGATCATTATGGAAAACCCTTACGGATTTGAACCATTTAATGATGAGGTTGTAAGGGTGTTGGATCAAAATGGAACAATTATAGTTAAAGGTACATGGAATAATCCAACAATCCGAAAAATTGAAAGGGAAGCCAAAAAATATGGCTTTACATTAACTGAAAGGAATGTTATTCCAAGTACAGGTTTCTCACAGACTGATGGTAAACCGATAGCAAACAAAACAGTTACTGAATATAAATTTAAAAAGAGTGGTCGTAAATGATGAATTATAGTATAAACATAAAAAATTGTTACCCTCAAATAATTTGTCTGGATAACTTTATTGGCTTGAAGTCATATTTTTCAATTCTGGATATTATTAATAAAAAAGAAAAGGCATCTGTTTTAATGAATAATATCGTTATAAATATGGATGATGAGCTAGGGTACGATGCAATTCTTAAAAAGAATAATAACAGTATTGTGGTTAGGGCTTTGAAAGGCTTGAATATCGATGAGCTTGATATGTTCACTCTAATGCTGCAGCGGGCAGAAGTAACGGCTTCAGGAATTAAATGTGTATATATTAAGTTATCGACAAGTACTGGTGACTATTATCATTCCACAGGTAATGAATTTAATGTTGGGGATAAGTATATTTGGCTTGCTGGCGACTGCTCTGATTTCGAAAACTCGACAGTTAAGATAATGCTAGTTTTTGACGGGGGAATTAATTTAAACTTTCATGAGTCAGATGTAATTGTTGAATCGATTAATTTTAATAATTTCATCAAACCTGAGGATATCGATAAATTCAATAAAGCTCAGGATTCTTTCATCTCTTTAAAAAGCAGGAGGATAGAGGACTTCGGTTTTAATAATATCAAATCCGCGCTTTTAGAATTTGATAAAAGCATTAAGTATTTCGATTATAGCGAAACCGGAAACACGGCGATCAGAAATTATAAATTTTAACACTTGAGAATACATCTTGGGTGGGGTTAAAAAAGGATGGGTTTGTTCAGAAGGGCCACTCAGAGGGACTAATCCAGAATCACGAAAAGAATTTCATCCTGCCCTAGGAAATAAAACAAATGAAATGATAAACATCCCGATAATTACCGTCATGACCCTGGTTCCTTACCGCGTATGAAAGCGATGTCCTGAACCAGGCGCTCAATGCCTTTATTCAGGAAGCTAAAATATTATGTCGTCGATACCATAAACAAAATGGTGGGCAGCCTGTTTTCGGAAGGCGCCACATTCAAAGATTATGGTTTCCCGTTCGCCGCAAGCAGTGAACTCAAAAACAAAATTACGGACAACAATAAGGCCGGACTGGGTTTCTGGGATGCCTTAACCTATACAAGAGATATTTCGCTTTCAACTGCCCAGAATATGGAGCGGCTTAAAAACCACTCTGGCGGCAGTCAGGCCACGCTTGGTGCAGGCTTCTCATTAGGCGGTTCTCAAAATGGGATCACTATTGAAGCTGGTGCGAGTTCTTATTCCAACAAGGACAAAGGTAATAGCCTTACGCATCACAACAGTGTGGTGACTGCTGAAGATACGCTTACTGTCCATACAGGACGAGATGCCACACTGCAGGGTGCTGAACTGCGTGGTCAAAGCGTTAAGGCCGATATTGGGCGTGATCTCCTTATCAGTAGCCAGCAGGACAAAAACCAGTATGACAGTAAAACAAGCTCAGGTGGCGTTAGCGTCAGTGTCTGCGTGCCTCCAATTTGTGCTGGCAATTTTGTGCAGGGAAGTGCAAATGCTGCAGGCGGTAAGGTAACGCACGACTTCAAATCAGTTATTGAACAGAGCGGGATCTTTGTTGGTACTGGCGGGTTTGATGTCCATGTGGGAGAACATACATAGCTTAATGGTGCCGTGATTGCATCAGATGCTGATGCTACTAAAAACCGGCTCGATACCGGAACCCTCGGCTGGAATGATATCCACAACAAATCACAAACCTCAGGAAACCAATTCGCCGTCAGTGTCTCTGGCGGTGTGACCAAGGATGCCAGCGATAAGTTAAAACCGACATCGTCAGGTTTACCAGGCACTTCCCTTGCCAGTGTTTCTGATAGTGACAGCAATATTACGCACAGTGCGGTCTCTCAGGGCGCTATCATCATTCGCGATAAAGATAAGCAAACGCAGGATGTTGCTGAACTGAGTCGCGATACTACACATGCTCATAAGGCACTCGAAAACAATTTCGATAAAGCCAGTATCCAGGACAAGCTGGATATCCAGAATCAGGCATCAGCACTTGGTACACAGGCACTGGATGCATGGCGACAGAGCCAGCTTGAGGCCGGTAAAGACAAGATCCGTGCAGCGATGCAGGCCAGTGGCGAACTGGACGGCCTGACGGACGCGCAAATCAATGACAAAATTGCACAGTCCGATCAGTACAAAGAAGTTGATAAACAATATGGCGTGGGGAGCGACTTCTGGCGTAATGGCTCTGCTATCACAGGCCTGCTGGCCGGCGCGCTGGGGGGAATCTTAAGGGGGGAATGGCTGCTGGTGCTGCGCCCTATGTTGCAGGTCTGATTAAAAGCGCCGCCAACGGCAGTGAACCTGCACGTATCGCTCTGCATACGCTCGCTTCTGCCGTATTGGTAAAAGCCCAGGGAGGAAATGCCGCCGCAGGTGCTGCGGGAGGATTTGTTGCCGCGTCAAGTTCTGCTGCGCTGTCTGCGGCGTTTTATAATAAAAAGCCAGAAGAACTCTCTCCGGATGAAAAAACGGTCATTGCTAACCTCGTTGCAGCACTGGGCGCGGCGGGCGGTAGCATGGCCGCAGGGAACAGCACCGGTATCGGCAGTGGTGCAAACGCCGCCAGGGTGGAAGTTGAGAATAATTCTGTGGGCGATCTTCACGATCAGCTAGTCAGCGGTGAATCGCAGATAGATAAATTTAAAAAACAGTTAAAAATAGATGAAGAGAAGTTCAGTCAGGAGAACTGCGCTGGTATAAGCGCGGAAGCTTGTACCGTTAAGTTTTATGATCATCGCAGGAAAGAACTGAATGAAATCTCCTCATTTACTGCGGATTTTGTTCCTGGTATCGGCACGTTAAAAAGTGTCGCTGAAGCTGAAAGCGCTCTTGATTATCTGGACGCTGCTGCTTCCCTTATTCCGGGAGAACGGGTTGTTGCCGGAGCACTCAAGGCTGCAAAGAAGGCTTTAGTAAAAGGAAATCTTGACGAAGCAATCAAATTCATTTACAAGGCCGATAATGAAATCATTGCTGTATCTGGCCGTAAGGGAAACTGGAGTAAAGAGCTGAACAATCCCCTGCCAAATAAAACGTATAAAGTTGATGGTAATAAAACTTATGTGACCGATAACCATGGTCGGGTAGCGTCTGTTGAAGCCGATCTGTCATTATTGACGAAAGACCATAATAAATACCAGCAGTGCAAAGCTGGTAAATGTGGGGTTTCAGGGGATGGTGGTGGGCACCTGATAGCCAGCATTTTTGGTGGATTGGGTGAGAAGCTTAATATAGTTCCAATGAATGGCAATCTGAATAAGGGAGCCTGGAAACAAATGGAAAACACGTGGGCTACTGCCCTGAAGGAGGGTAAACAGGTGAAAGTTAAAATAGATCCAGTTTATTCTGGTAGTAGTGTGAGGCCGGATAAATTTACTATTCAATATCAGATCGGTAACAATAAGCCTATAAGAGAAACATTCCAGAATGCTCCAGGTGGGAAGTAATTATGTCTACTGAAAATGAATTGTACTTGTGTATTGGGCGCTCCCTTTATAGCGCGGCACCAGATAATGCAAAAACTGTATTATTAGATGCAGAGTTGTCTCCAGAAAGTGATCATGTTAAATTTTCATTTGATTACATTGATAATGCGGGAAAGAAGAACTGGTTTACTCCCGAAAGTGCAAAGACCGACAGTGAGTTGATGGATTGCCTCGTGAAACTCCGTCATTACTATATTGAAAACAACCTGACCAATGGCCGCCCTGCGTGGCATGGATGTGAGGTGACGCTGGATGTGGAGAAATTGAAGCTCAGTATTGATTTCCGTTACGACGATTAGTTATCAATGATCCTGGTTCTCACGCCGGGATCTTCGTGTTTTTAGGCGTTAAACTTACCCAAAACGCCCATCCCCGCGCTTGTACACCGGCAGATCGCCGTTGTCATTCAGCGCACCGGCAACCATTCCAGCCACAGCTTCACCTTCTGCCGGTTGACGTAAAACACGCTATATTCTCGGCGCGGCTGTATTACCTAATGCTGGTGGTGAGAATCGGTCTGCTTATTAATAAATCGCGCCCGTAATAAAATACACAGAAATATAAATTATCAATCAAATCGTTGTTACAAAGAAAAATTTAATCACTATCACATTTTGTACGATAATAAATTCAAAGCCTGAGAGGCAGTAATGAGCATATCGCTAAGTCTATTTCTTAAAGAATCATTAAACATAGATGTTTCTGAGCTAATTATAGAAGCAAGTAAAATATTTAGGATTTTATCCGGGCAAAAGGATACTTACCTTGATTTTGATGTTTATGATTCAAAAGGCAACGTTATAAAAAATAAAGCCTGATGTAACTCAAGTGTACAGTGTCATTGAGAATAATATCTTTTTAAGTGGTGGGTATTTTTTATACGGGCCTGATGAACGCAGGCAGTACCATCGTGAAGAGCAACTAAACGAGTTTTCGATTACCGAAGTTAATTTTGACCCTCACTGCGGTAAGTTTTTAATGTTCCTTTAAATATTTATTGGTCGCGGTAGCTGAGTTTTCAAAGAGTGATTATCTTGTTGATACGAGTGGCATATTATCTGTAACGAAAACAGATAGAGCAAAAATAAGCGACATTCTTGATTTAAAACTCTCTTCTGATTCCGCGGATATTAATGAATCCTGCGATCTTTTGTATGCGATAATAATAACAAATAAGTGGCAATCAAAAGATCAATAAAATAGAAAATATTTGATGAAAAATATTCGTATTTACATTGTTCATTGGATGAAGTTTCTATCTTCCATCAATACATTAACGCGCTGACTTTCACTTAACCGCCCTAAAACTGATTCTTCCGCCCCACGCTAAGGTATCATGGTCCAAAACAGGCGATTAAACACAGAGCCCAACCCATGAACCTTCTCCTTATCCGCCATGCTGAAACAACATGGAACCGCGGCGGATTCATTCAGGGACGTCAGGACAGCGCGGTGACGGCCCGTGGAGTACATGAAACCACCGCGCTGATAACCGCTCTGGCGCACGAATTCCCCTCGGTTGATATGGTGTATACCTCGCCTGCGGGCCGCGCGCGCCATATGGGTAACGCCATCGCGAGCCATTTTCGCTGCCCACTCTCTGTTGAGCCGCTGGTACAGGAGCAGGCGTTCGGCGATTACGAAGGCCTGTCGCGGGTGCAGTTACAGCGTGATGATCCAACCAGCGCAGAGGCGCTGTTCTCGATGGATGCCGCATTCACACCGCCCGGCGGTGAATCGCTTGCGTGCGCCGCGCAGCGTCTGTTGTCTTTTATTCACCATAATCTTGCCGCAACCCAAAACACGACCTGCTGCGTCGTGACGCACGGGCACATCCTTCAGGGCGCGCTGGCTATTCTTAAAGAAGGCACGCCGGATAACTTCCCGCGCTATGCGCAGCCGAACGCCAGCTACGCGCGCTTAACGCTTACGGCAGACCGCTGCGACGTCATTCAGTGGGGCATCGCGACCCATTTGCGACACCTGTCACAAACGTAAAAAACCTTCCCGTCCTTAAGTCTTCCTTAAGATTAATCCTATAACTTCACTCTGGATCCTGCCCCTGTCGGGCCGTACCGGAGCACACTTTATGCAAAACAATACCTCTGCGCTCAGCAAAGTTCCTGCCGTCACCGCCGCGTTCTGGCTGACGAAAATCGCCGCGACCACGCTGGGTGAAACCGGCGGCGACGCGGTCACGATGTCGATGGATCTCGGTTATCTCACCGGCACGCTCATCTTCGCGGCGATCTTCCTTGCGGCGGTGTTCGTGCAAATCCGCCATCACAGCTTTAATAAGTGGATCTACTGGTTCACGGTGGTCGCTACCACGACGGTCGGCACCACGCTTGCGGATTTCGCTGACCGCTCATTAGGTATCGGTTATCTCGGCGGTACGGTGTTGTTGAGCAGTCTGCTGGTACTTTCGCTTCTGGTCTGGCGCGTGACGTGCGGCACCATTGCCGTGGATTCGGTAAACAGTGTGCGTACCGAGAGTTTCTACTGGGTGACGATAATGTTCTCCCAGACGCTCGGCACGGCGCTCGGCGACTGGACGGCAGACAGCGAAGGCTTCGGTTACGACGGCGGCATCCTGCTGTTCGTGGGCGCCCTGGCGGTTATCTGGCTGGCGAGCCGCTTTACCTCGATTTCTCGCACCGTGCTGTTCTGGGCCGCGTTTATCCTCACCCGTCCGCTGGGCGCGGTGGTGGGCGATTTCCTCGATAAACCCATCGCCAAAGGCGGCCTTGAGCTCAGCCGTTACGGCGCATCCCTTACACTGATGGGTCTTATCCTGGTCTGCCTGTGGGTGTTCCCGCATCGCGCGGCGCTGAAAAAACGCACGCCGGTATTCTGATTTTTTCTTCTCACCCGCGGCACGCGCCGCGGGTTCTCCTCTCTGCGTTTCCCTTCATAACGGTTGCCCTGTGCCGTAAACTGTCTGTTAGTACACATGCAGGGAGCTCAAATGACACACTACTGGTGGAAAGATTTACACGATCGTAACGACGCCTGGCTGGGGCTTGCGCTGACGGTAAAAGGCGAAACGCCTCCAGGCCTGGCGCTGGAGATGCTGAGCGGGCATCACGGACGCATGGCGTTGCAGCTGCGCGGCGAAACGCTTTTCTGGGCCTCGATGCTGAAAGATTATTCCGGCGTCTGGCTCGTCACCAACCGTGAGCATCCCAATCAGCTCAATCTGCTGCCGCCGGTGCGCTCCGAAGACATTGAAGCCATTAAGCGCAAGGGCGACGCGGTGTGGACGGGCGAGTGGTGCCGCTACTTCGCGCGTCAGTTGATGGATTCTCCCGCGCCGCTGCTGGCGCCGCGCGACTGGCTGTTGCGCCCGATGCTGCCCGCGAAACGCCAGTCGTCATACCTGCGCAACACCACGCCCGACATCGACCAGTGGTACTTTAAAACGCCCCCCAGCGCAGGCGACTGGGGTGTGGACTGGGCGCTTTACGGCGAAGATTTTCGCTCGCTCACCGCCCCGGAATATGTCCGGCTGGTGGACTGGTGGTGGGGCGGTCATCTGCTGATGGGCCGTTACCCGATTGACCCGCACGCCGGGCGCCTCAAGTGGTGGCGTAAAAAATGCCGCGAGGGCGCGCTGCCGCCGGTGCTGGTCTGGTATGTCGCCGGGCTGGCGTCCTATGTAGTGCTGGATGGCCATTACCGTCTGCACGCGGCGATGGAAGAGGGCATCCCGCCGTCATTCCTGGTGCTGAGCGAATTCGCCGAGCGGGAATTCCCGGCGGACGAGGCGCAGCGCGAGCGGGTGCAACGGGCGCTGGCGTTACAGCAGGCCAATAATCCGGGCTGCAATATTGACGGCATTAATCAGACGTTAATTAACCTGTGGGACCGGCGTTACCTTTACGCCGAGACGCACAGCCGCGCCACGCTCGGCAACGGCGAAGGCTGGGCGCGCGAGGTCACGGCTTACCTGCGCCGCCACGGGCAGACGGCGTATCTGGAGAACCTGCTTAACGGCACGGAAAACCCGGTTGATGACGCCGGCTAAAGAGTTATAACGCGCGCCACTTGTACAGCAGGCTCGGCGGCGTGTTATCGACATCATGAATCTCACGCACATAGCGCAGCCCTGCGTGAGTCAACATCTCGTGCGACGCCAGGTGATTGCCGCGCACCACCGCTGAGATCGCGTCAAGCGCCAGACGCTCAAACCCATGGCGAACGGCGTGGCGGGCGAACTCTGTGGCCAGCCCCTTGTCCCCACGCCTGCGTCGCAAAACGGCAGCCGCGGTTATTAATCGCTATGTCTGCATAGCGGCGGATGCTCAGCCCACCAAAACCAAGGGTCTCATCGGGCGCAGTCGTTAACGCGATGCGCCAACGCCCAACACCATGAGCCTGCCAGTGCGTCAGCCAGCGATCCATTACGCCTTCGGCATGCGCACGGTTCGGGTACGGCCCTGCCGGGTTAAAGGCGTTGGTCGCAGGATCGCCGTAAATCCGCAATAAATCATCCACATCCGTCTCTGTGGTCGCAGGCGCAGATGCGCCGTCTCTCCAAACATAAGTATTTCCTCACAAGAGAGCCACCTCTGTTATAGCGCACAAACATGCATTAGATGACTCGCCATTCGGCCAGGGACAAAAACATGATGCTGAAAGACGATTTGATAGTCGAATAATCCGCCGGTTTGGTTTTGCGCAGGCGGACGTGCGACGTTAATGAAGTCTCTGAACGTTTGTTAAAAAATGGTTTATGGTTAATGCGTTAAGAGAATATATCGGGCCGACACAGGGACGCGCCGCCATCGGCCCCCTGTATTTACGCGTGTCGCCGGGCGACCACGACCAAAAGGAGCAGTAATGCGTGCGGAAGTAACCCTGCCCGTCGGGCAACAGAACAGGAATATTTTTCGTCTGGCGACGGCCCAGGCGCTTGCGGGCGCGAACTCCGTGGTGTTTTACGCGACCGGCGCGATTGTCGGTGATGCGATGGCGCCTGACCAGGCGCTGGCAACGCTTCCGCTGACGATTTTCGTTGTCGGGATGGCGGCATTGATCCTGCCTTTTGGCGCGCTTGCCCGCCGCTATGGCCGCCGCGCGGCGTTTATGGCGGGCACCAGTACCGGCGTGCTGACCGGGCTGACGGCAGCGTTTGCCGTGGTGCTGGGTTCGTTCTGGTTGTTTTGCTTCGCCGGATTCATGAGCGGCGCGTATGCCGCCGTCGCGGTTTCATTTCGCTTTGCGGCCACTGATGGCGTAGCGGGCGAACGGCGGGCGCGGGCGCTTTCGCTGGTCATGGGCGGCGGCGTGGCGGCTGGCATTGTCGGACCGATGCTGGTTAACGGCACGATGGATCTCTGGCCGCCCTATACCTTTGCCGCCACTTACCTTGCGCAGGCGCTGGTGGCGGCGGTATCTGCGGCGGTGCTCTGGGGAGTGAAAGCGCCCGATCCGGTTGCGGCTGAGCACCAGGTGCGCGGGCGACCGCTTCGCGAGATAGTGCGCCAGCCGGGCTTCAGCCGCACCGTGTTCAGCGGCGCGGTGGCGTATATGGTGATGAACTTCCTGATGACCGCGACACCGCTGTCGATGCATATGCACGGTCATTCACTCCAGGATGCGAATCTGGGCATCCAGTGGCATGTGATTGCCATGTACGCGCCGGGCTTCTTTACCGGCAAACTCATTACCCGTTTTGGCGCCTCGCGCATCGCGGCGCTGGGGCTTGCGATCTCGGCGCTGTCGGTGGCCGCGGGCCTTGCCGGAACGGGGGTCGGGCACTACTGGCTGCTGCTGATTTTACTGGGGCTCGGCTGGAACTTCGGGTTTACCGGCGCGTCGGCGCAAATTATCGATTATCACCGCCCGGAAGAGAGAACCCAGGTGCAGTCGCTGAATGATTTTGTGGTGTTCGGCGTGATGATGGTCGGCTCGTTTTCTTCCGGCGCGCTGCTGACGCTGGTGGGCTGGAACGCCGTACTCTGGAGCTCGCTGGTCCCGCTGGTCATCGCTATGGTTGCGCTGATGACTGAAAAACGGCGCGCCGCAGCGTCTTTAAACCGTTAACCGCCGGGCCAATAACGCGGCGTCATTCCCACCATGCTATATTGCGCCAGACGACCCACGCTGGCGCAATGCCTGTTTTTTGCCGACACTACATATTTCAAAGGGATCGATTGAGATGAAACTGAGCGTGCTGTTTATCGCTTCGCTGTTGACGGCGGGCTACGCCCATGCGGCACAGACGGTGCCTGTGGCGCTAAAAGATGGGCCGAACACGCTCGATATCAATCAGGATGGCGCGAATGATCTTATTTTCAGCGCCACCTATGACAATAATACTTCCCACCCCAGCAGTACTCTCACGGTCTATATTCAGAAAGACCACGCCTGGCTGATTGTCCCGGTGCCGGATGACGACGGTTTTACCTGGAGCGATTTCCGGCTGTCCGCGTCGACAACTAAAATCAGCGGCTATGAACCGTATCAGGTTAATCATATTTTCTATCTGGTCAGGGCGGTGAAAATCGCTGAATCTTCAGAAAGTACGGATTTAACCGATGCCACAAAAGTGAAATTTACGCGCTACCGGATCGCCAGTAATACCGCCGATCCGGGCGTTGCGGCCTTTTTCTGGCAGCCGTCCGGCAGCTACGTGACGGACACCGCTTACAGCGATGTGGACGACGCCTTTCGCACGCTCAATATGGATAAATTCCTGTGAGGCGGCTGGCGGCGCTGGCCATACTTCTCATCAGCACGAGCAGTATGGCGCAGCAGACCGCGCCTTATCGTGCGCGGCTACAGCAGGCGCTCAACGCTCAGTCGCTGTGCCTCGGTGAAACAGCCTGGCCGGTGACCAGCCGCGCAGGCGCTGATGTCTGGCTGCATGCCAGAATGGAAGCGCTGGTGGATGCCGGGCTTGTCGTGAGCAGGCGCGAAGGCCCTCAAAAACGCTGGACGCTGACGCCCACAGGACGCGCGGAATTTCACCGGCACCACGATTTCTGCTACGGAAAAATGCGCGTCAGAACCCTGGAGATTAAGCCGCAGCGCGATGGAATCCAGGCGATCTTTACGTATGATATTCCGGCGCTGCCGCACTGGGCTAAGACGCCCTCCCTGCGCATGGCGGATTCAGAGCTGGATAATCTCATCAGCGGGATCGATAACGTGCATTATCAGGCGGTTTTTATTCGTGAGAATAATGGCACGCTCCGGCTGGCGCGTGGCCCGGAACCGCTGGATTTACTTTACTGATTTAACAACACCTCCTGCATCCGAGAATCAACATGACCCGGACACAACGGCTTTTAGAACTGCTCCAGCTTCTGCGATCCCACCGTTACCCGGTGACGGCGGCGACGCTTGCGCAGCGGCTTCATGTCAGCGTGCGTAGTATTTACCGCGATATTGAAACGCTGAAAATGCAGGGGGTGGAGATCGAGGGCAGCGCGGGGATCGGTTATATCCTCCAGTCTGATTATCACCTGCCGCCGCTGATGTTTGATGCCCATGAAGTCGACGCGCTGATACTCGGTCTGCACTGGGTGATGCGCCATACCGACCCGCAGCTGGAAGCCGCGGCCCGTAATGCCGTGGCGAAGATCCACGCCATTCTTCCTGAGCATCTCGCGCAGCAGATCAACTACCCGTCGCTGATGGTGGCTCCGCCCGGCAATGAGGGCAGCCTGCGGTTTCTGGCCGATATTCGCAGCGCGATTCATCAGCGCAGAAAGCTTGAGCTGGTCTATACCGATAAAGACGGCGCCGCGTCGTCGCGCCTGGTGTGGCCGATTGCGCTCGGTTTTTTGGACGCGGTCAGGATGCTGGCGTGCTGGTGCGAGTTGCGCCAGGCGTTCCGCCACTTTCGTATCGACCGGATGCAACAGGTGACCGTCAGCGAGCAATCGTGCCCACAATCGCGCTATAAGCTGCTGAAGGAGTGGAAAAGTTCGCAAGGGATTGCGCAGGCAAAAACCTACTGACAAAAACTGTCACTGTCGGCTGTTACTGTCATGGCTCACCACACAAGGAGAGCCAAATGATTACTGCCGATATGTCTATTCTCTATGTTGAGAACGTCCTTAAGAGCGCTGAATTTTATTCCACGCTGCTCGGCTGCGAGCCGGTTGAGAAACAGCCTACGTTCGCGTTATTCGTGCTGGATAACGGCTTTAAGCTGGGCCTGTGGTCCTGCTACACCGTAGAGCCGGTTGTGAATCAGCGTGCGCCGGTGCCAGCGGGAGAAATCGTCTTTAAAGTGCAGGCGCGGGACGAGGTCGATCATTTTTATATGCTCTGGTGCATGGAGCGTCAGGCGACGGCGATCCAGAGCCCGGTGGAACTCGATTTCGGCTATACCTTTGCGGCGATGGACCCGGACGGTCACCGTCTGCGCGTCTGCTATCTTAATCCGGAACGGTAAGCGGGCAGCGAGGACAACGGGCGCAGGCCCGTTTTCCTGCTTTCCAGCACGTATCAGAAAAAGGTTCTGCCGAGCGGGATAATATCGCACCACTGTTTTTTATAGCTCCAGAAGTCTTTATAAATCCCGAGCGAAAAACGCATCGTCTTATTTTCTCTGGCGCACAGCGCGCGGGCATTACTCGTATTCAGCCATAACAAAATACTGCCCAGATTCAGCGTGGTGTATTGCGGATCGTAGCCGCCGTTGATGTCATCGAAATAAATCCATGTGGGGTTGCTGCACATAAAAATAATGTCGAACGCGCACGGGCGATTATCGAGAAACAGCACGCTGCCAAAAATCAGGGGCCGCAGCGCGTCAAAGGTACGCACCAGATCCTCATGCGTAAAGCGGTAGATTTTTCCCTGCCAGCGCAGGGTGAAAAGCTCAACATACATCGTGGCGAGATCTTCAGAAGAAAAACTACTCGCGTCCCGCACCACGCCGCCCATGGCGCAGAATTTCTCAAACTCTTTGCGGCGTTTTTTCTCCGATGTCTTCGAGATAGTCTCTTTGATATACGCGACTTTATGCTTAAGACGCCCGGAGTAGATCGTATTAACAAACGCGCCTTTATGTTGCGGCGAGAGCCGTTTGTTGGTCACCGGCAGGTAGCTGCGCTTATTCGCTCGCAGGGGAAATAACACATCATCAAAGACAACAGGATACTGCCTGTGCTGCAGGCTGCACTTCCCGTTAACCGAAAAGCAGGCGCCTGCATCGTCGTCACCGTCTTTCAGCACGAAATAATTGAGCGTCAGATTCTGCTCACGACTTAAAAATTGCACCACATCAGGATGACAACATAGTGAGCCGCCAAGCTGATGATAAATACGCGCATAGCTGGCTGCATCGCCGCGTTGCCAGCCTGCCAGATTACCCACGACGTTTTTAAACTGCATAGCCGCACCTGTAGAAAATAGCTGTGAAAAACCCCAAAACAAGCCTGAAAAAGACACCCAAGCGTAAAAATTATTCGCTATTGTCCACTCACACCGTTAAGAGAACATTAAGCTCGCCTGCAGCGTCATCCGCTTGCATGGCATCGCGAGTGCAGATGTGGCCAATCAGAAGGTATCAGTTACACAGAAGTCGTCGTCTGAGCTGCTTATGCTGGCTGGCGGTTCGCCAGTGAGGGGCAGTGTGGCGGGCCGGGCGACTATCGCGATGAGATATGCCCTGAAGGGAGCGTTAATATCAGCGACCTCCTCAGCCGCACCATAAGCCGTGTTGTCGACAGGGTTATAGTGCGTTATAGTGTTTACATAATGTGAACGAAAGAAGGGAATCTCTCAATGCACGTCATTTCCAAAGAGCCCTTTGAACAAGCGGCACGGCTCTTTCCAAACGACGCCACAGCCATAAAGGCGCTGTATCGCCTGGTATGCGAAACAGATTTTAAATCGCCTGATGAACTTCGCGCCGCCGTGCCAAGTCTCGACAATTTTAAGTACCGTAACAAATGGTGGGTTTTAGATGTGGGTGGCAACAACCTGAGGGTCATCGCCTATATCAACTTCGTGAATAAACGCTTCTACGTGAAGCATATCGCGACCCACGCTGAATACGATAAGCTGACTCGCTACTATCGGGAGAACAAAGAATGATCGCCGACACCACTAAAGCTATCGAAGCAACAAAACAACTGGTAGCGGCTGTCCCTCTGTTGGGGGGAGCTCCTCCGAGAAGGACTACCGTGACGCGCTGGCGCTGGTGGATTACCTGATTGACCACGACGATGAAAACCCGCTGATCGACATTCTGGCAGCCAAAATCGCCGACTACGAAGAGAACAGCGAGCGCTTTGCCGAGTTCAACAAAGAGGTTGGAGAAATGCCGGTTGGCGTCGCGCTGCTGCGCACGCTGATTGACCAGCATAAGCTGTCCTACGCCGACCTGAAGGAGGAAATTGGCTCTAAATCGCTGGTAAGCCAGATCCTTTCCGGTCAGCGCTCCCTGACTATCTCGCACATCAAGGCGCTTTCCGCTCGCTTCGGCGTTAAGCCACAATGGTTCCTGTGATATAGCCACTTCCAGCCCGCGAAACGGCGGGCTTTTTATTGCCATCCACCAAAAACATTGACTCACGTGAAATAGCTTTCGGCAGAAAGCCTCGCATACCGGCGCTGATAAGACGCTTTTTATTTTCCTAAGGACGGCACAAGCCCGCGCGCCGGGCAGATGCGCGCGTCAGAGTAGCGTGGTTTTTAACCCGAGCACCTGCCACTGCCCGTGACGATTAACCCAGGTGCGGAAATGGTGAAAACGGCCATTCAGCGGCGCACCGGCGTAGGTGCCCGTGATGGCCACGCAGGTATCGACAATAATGCAGTGGTCGCTTTCCTGAGCCTGAAAAGATTCACGCTCAATCGCCTGAATCGTAATAGCGCCGCTGGTATGCAGCCCGATATCCTGAGCCTTGGTGACGCGCTGGCCGGCGTGATTGATAAAGAGCAGATCGTCGGCGATTAACGCCATAAGGGCCGTCACGTCGGAATTTTTCATGGCGGTGAAAAGCGTATCTTCGAGTTGTAGCGGCAGGTTCATGGCGTTTTTTCCTCTGGTATGCGGCCACATTATCAGCCTGCGCCTGGCGGTAAACCCGTTGAAATTCGTAGGCCACCGCTTTCAGCGCGCCGACATCAGCTCAAGCAGCAGTTCCCGCGGGTAGATAGTTTCACGGGCGAGGGCCAGGGCTTCCTGCGACCACCAGCGGTGATCGTGAATAACGCGCTTTTCATTCGCGCTCCAGCCTGAAAAATCGGTTTCTTCGTGGTCCACGTGAATAATAAAAAAGCGCTCGTCGGCCAGCACCGTTTCGCCATTCGGCAGCAGCATCGTAAAGGTGCGCTGCGCCACTTCAGGTCCTGGGGAGGCGCGCACGATGCCGGTCTCTTCCCGTAGCTCGCGTAGTGCCGCCTCTGAGAATGACTCGCCGTCTTCGACGCCGCCGCCCGGCGTCGCCCAGTAAGAGCGACCAGCAAGCGCGTCGTCGCGGTGGGTAAAGCGAAACAGCAATAAGCGCTGATCGGGGCTCATAATCAGCAATCGTGACGCGGGACGGGTACGCATAAGGGCCTTTTTAATGAACGTGGTTAGCGCCGGGCCGAGTATACCGCAAACCGCGCGGCACAGACGCCGATCCTTAATATTGGCAGCCCGGGTCAGTACAGCGATGTGTTAATTTAGCGACATAAGTAAATACTCAACGGGAAAATAAAATGAACAAGGATACGCTGGTAACGTTGCTGAAATATAAGCGCTGGGCGGATGCCGGCACGCTGGCGTCAGTCAAAGCCGTTGACGCCACGGCGTACCCGGAGAAGCGCCGCCTGATGCAGCGGCTGATGAACCATATTTATGTGGTGGACCGTATCTTTCAGGCCAACCTGTCGGGCCAGTCGCATGGCTATACGGCGCTCAACACGCCGGAAACGCCGGATGTTGAAACACTTGAAACGGCGCTGCGCGACTGTATAGACGGGTATATCGCCCGCGTGAGCGCAATGAACGAGGCGGATTTCGGGGAAACCCTTCGCTTTCAGTTTACCGACGGCAGCCCCGGCGAGATGACAGCGCTCGATATGCTCACCCACATGCTTTTCCACGGCACGTATCACCGGGGCGCGGTCGGCTGGCTCGTCGCGGAGTGCGGCGGCGTCGCGTTTAAAGACGTGCTGACGATTTTCCTGCGCGAACAGCCCCAGTAATCGGGCCGCCCCACGGGGCGGCGACAGGTTCACCGATGTTATTCAGCGGCTCCGGTTTCCGCCTCCGTCGTCACCCGTTTGCCGATATCTTTGAGCTGTGAATATTTCTCCAGCAGCTGCGGCGCGTCATCCAGGCTCGTGACAAACATCCACATATAGGTCATCACCGAGTAGATGTGACCGGCGTTAATCGCGGCTGACTGCGTCATCATTACGACTGTAAAGCTGAACAGCAGCGCGGCCAGCACGCCGATGGTGAAATACCCCATCGCTTCGCGATCGGAGAGCGTGATGCGCAATTTCGCCAGCAGCTGGTAATGCCGTTGCAGCGCGCGCGGCGCGGCGTGCGTCACCATATCGATCTCTTTTTCCAGCCGGTTATTGAGCCTGCCGTATAACGCCTCATTGCGGCGGGTAAACTGCGTGAGAAAACAGGCCTGCACCGCCAGGATCCCCAGACACGCGATCCCCGTCCAGAACTCGATGAGCAGCAGCATGACGGCGGCGCCCGCCATCGACGCCACGGAGGTAATCAGCGTCGGCAGGTGCAGCTCGAAAAAATCGACAAATTCCCTTGAGAGCGCGACGCGCGCCGCGATGGTTGAATGACTGAGGCGTTTCTGGCGCTGCGCCAGCACCACCGAGACGGCGAGCCCCGCGTAAATGCGGGCAAACGTGCGCGTATCCACACTGCGCCGCGTCGCGCCCAGCAGCCAGATAAACAGCACCATCAGCCCGTACAGCATCGCGCTCCGGACATTCCCCGCCAGAATGGCGTTAATGCAGATACCCGCCAGCACCGGGTAGAGCAGATAGGTGACATTCTCCGCTATCACCAGAAAGAAGGTAAAAAAGAGCTTCTTGCGGTGGCGCCGGGCCAGCGTTTTCAGCGTGGCGGCGGCGCTGGAGCCGGGAAGGGCGGTCGGGATATTTACGCTGTGCGTCTTCATGATTTCTGTTAATCTTCGGTTAGAGCAGATGCTCAAGTGGGGTGGGATGCTATTTGAGCAACTGCTCAAAGTCAATCAGAGAAAAGCAGAGTGAGCTTTCGTGAAAGAGAAAATCATTAACGCGGCGATCGCGCTGTTCCTTGAACAGGGCATTGAAAACGTCAAAACGCGCGATCTGACGGAGCACCTGGGCATTTCGCGCAGCCATATCTATCACTATTTCAAAAACTGGCAGGCGCTGTGCGTGGAGTCGATCACCACGTTTCTTGAGAATGAACTGACTGAATTTGTCTCGCGGACGGCGTCGTTACCCGCCCGTAAAAGGCTGAAAGCGTTTATCGAAGGCGTGATTTCGCCCACGCCAGATCCGACCGCGAAGCTTTATGGCTCGCTGTGGCAACTTGCAGCCCATAACCCGGAATATGCGCACCTGATGGAATCGATACTGGCCCGCTGGCACGACGCGCTGGTGGATATCCTCACGGCAGGCGCACAGGAGGGGGTGTTTCGTCGCGTTAACGCCGCGCGTTTCGCGAGACAGCTGGACGCGATGCTGTTCGGTTACAGCGATCATCTCTACACGCTGCCTTCTGATGAAGCGTTCCGCCAGGCGCAGGACGATATCGACGATTTTATCGGGCAGAATTTGCTGGCGTAGCGGCGCGGGACATCTTTCATCAGCGAGCCTGAGGGATGTGAAAATCCGGTGAACGTTCTGGTTCACATTCAGGCCTTTGTCACAAAACGGAAAACTGTAAATCCTTCTGCTTTGTACATGGTCATTCCGCGCGTGGTTGTTAAATCTTTGTATACAAAAGAGCCATGGGAAAAGGGTGGGGGACTAATGCGTGAAACGCATCGGTTGATGCGTTTATTACGCTTATTACGTGGTTACTTCTGTTCCAGTCTTCAGAAAGAGGCACAACCACAAGCGTCAACGACAACGGGAGACATCAATGCATTCCGTTATCTCACCTGTAAACACCCGTTCCCGGGCTGGCGCTATCCTGCGCGTCACGTCCGGGAACTTTCTGGAGCAGTTTGATTTTTTCCTGTTCGGCTTTTATGCCACTTATATCACGCATATGTTTTTTCCGGCGAGCAGCGCCTTCGCCGCGCTGATGATGACGTTTGCGGTGTTTGGCGCAGGCTTCCTGATGCGCCCCATCGGCGCCATTGTGCTGGGCGCGTATATCGATAAAGTGGGCCGCCGAAAAGGGCTGATTATGACGCTCTCCATCATGGCGACAGGCACCTTTCTGATTGTGCCGTTCATTTCCGTGCTGCGCCGCAAACTCGAAGAGACGCAGGAGTTCAGCGCGCGCCGTCTCCAGTTTTTCTATCCGGCGGCTCAGCGCCGACTGTGAAAGGCAGATGGACTCCGCCGCGCTCCGGTGTCCCAGTGGGCTTTCAGAAAATCGACAAAGCAGCGGATACGCGGCGAGAGATAACGGCTGGTTTGCCAGAGCGCCGAAAACGCGCCCCGCCGTTCGCAGCAGCCCGGCATGACTTCCTGAAGCTCGCCGCGGGTAAGCAGCGAATTGACAATAAAATCGGGCACGTAACAGATGCCCATCCCGGCGACGGCCGCGCGTATCATCGCTTCGATGTTATTGACCGTAAGGGCAGACGGCGCGCCTGTCATCGTCAGGCCCGTCAGTTCCCAGGGCTGGATCAGCCCGGTCGACGGAAAGCGAAACAGAATGCAGCGGTGCTTTTTTAGCGCATCTGGTGTCTGTGGCGCGCCATGTTCCGCAAGATAAACAGGGCTTGCACACAGGACGAAACGGAAGTGACCAAGTGTGGTGGCGGTAAGGCGCGAATCGGCCATCTCGCCGCTGCGGATAGCCACATCAAAACCTTCATCCACCAGATTGACCAGCCTGTCGCTGAAATCGAGCTCGATATCGATCTCGGGATAGCGGGCGGCGAACGCCGGTAAAAAGGGCATCAGCAGATGATACCCAATGACCGGCAGAGAAATGCGCAGCCTGCCGGACGGGGTGTCTGTGGCGGACGTTAACTCCGCTTCCGCCTCGCGCAACTGTTCAAGCGCAGGGCGACAGCGCGCCAGCAGCGTCGCGCCTTCAGCGGTGAGGCTTACGCTCCGGGTGCTGCGGTTAAAAAGCCGCACGCCCAGCTTTTGCTCAAGGCGGGCCACGTTTTTCCCGACGGCGGAAGCTGAAATACCCAGCACGCGCGCGGCCTGGGTAAAGCTCAGCGTCTCGGCGGTGCGAACAAACGAGGCCAGCGCTGTAAAACTGTCCATGATTATCAACTTTCTATCCGTAATGAATGGATTTCCAGTCTATTTATCATTACCGCTGTCCGCAATAGTCTGAGCGTGTTCAATCATCGTCTAAGGCCAGGCTATGTCTGTAAATACATATTTTCGGGTGGCGAACGCCACTAACGTCGCCGCGCTGGCGGTGCTCTTTGCTGCGCTGATCCTGCCGCTGAGCTTTACCGGCGGCGTCGCCACCACGCCTGCTATCGGGCATTCGCTTGGCGGCAGCGCGCTGGCGCTCGCCTGGCTGACTAACGGTTTCATGCTGACGTTCGGCGGCTCGCTGCTGGCGGCGGGGGTCATGGCCGACAAAATGGGCAGGAAGCGCGTTTTCACTGGCGGGCTGCTGCTGTTTTTCTTAAGTTGCCTGGCGGTCTGCGTGGCCAGGAGCACCGTTGCGATTGGCGCGTTGCGCGCCGTCCAGGGGATCGCCGCGGCGATGACGCTGGCCGGCGGTAGCGCGATGCTGGCGCAGCTGTTCAGCGGGCCGGCGCGCACGCGCGTGTTCGGCATTCTCGGCACGATGTTCGGGGCAGGGCTGGCGTTCGGCCCGCCGATCGCGGGCGTTGTTATTGAGCAGTTCGGCTGGCGATGGCTCTATGCGCTGCTGGCCCTGCTCGCCGGGATGAGCGCGCTGACGGGCGCGGTTTTCCTGCCTCTCGCCCGTAAACCTGACGCAATGCGCGCCGATGTGCCAGGGCTTGCGTTGTTCAGCCTCTGTCTGGTGTTTTTCACGATCGCGCTGCTGTTGATCCCACGGTATGGCATCGTCTCCGGGCCGGTCATCGCCCTGCTGCTGGCGACGCTTGTATCCGCGAAAATCTTTGTCGTTCGGTGCCGGCGCGCCACGCAACCGGTGCTGGAACTCACTTTACTGTGTAATGCGCGTTTTGCGGGCATCCTGGTGTTGCCGCTCGCGACCTGCTGCTGTTATGTCGTCTGGTTGATCCTGCTGCCGCTGCGGTTTACCGGCGCCGACGCGCTGAGCGCTACCGCCAGCGGCCTGTATATGATGGCGTTGACGCTGCCGGTGCTGCTGCTGCCGGGCGTGGCGGCGACGCTGACGCGCTGGATCAGCGCGGGTCATCTGGCCGCCTCCGGGCTGTTGATCGCCGCCGTGGGGCTGGCGCTGCTGGGCCAGGCCTTGCAGGGCGGGAGCGTGCCGCTGCTGATGGCGGCGCTCGTTATCACCGGCACAGGCTCGGCGCTGCCCTGGGGGCTGATGGATGGTCTTGCGGTCTCAGGCGTGCCGGTAGAGAAAGCCGGGATGGCGGCAGGCTTGTTTAATACAGTGCGGGTGGCGGGCGAAGGCGTGGCGCTGGTGGGCGTAATGGCCTTTCTCGCCGCGGCGAACCAACAAACGCTCGCCGCGACGGGGTATCCGGCGCAGACCATCGCCCGCGCCGCCGAATGGCTGGGTAACGGTCATCTTCAGCAGGCGCAGTCGCTGCTGCCGGGTGCGCCCCGCGCGCTGCTTTACCACAGCCTGAACCATGCGTACCTGCTGCTGTGCAACGCGCTGGCTGTGCTGACCCTGCTTTGCGCCGCCATCGTGTGGAAAACGCTGCGGGGCGGGAAGACTGACGGGTAAGCCGCCGCTTACAGATGCTGCGCCTCGACGACCTGAAGGATTTCCTTGATTTCGAAGAAATCATTCCAGAACGGGGTGTCGCGCAGCGCTTCAGTAAAGGCCTGCCAGACGGCATGGCTTTCAGCCTCCCACATCCAGATATCGGAAATCCGCGCGGAGTAAAATTCGGTATCGAAATAGCGAAGCCTGAGCGCGCCCTGCTACTGACTGAGTAAGGGCGCAAGGTGGGTGGCAATAGTGCGTTGGCGTGAAGCCAGCGGGGCATGCCTCGATGGCATGACTGACGCGCCCATGGCTTATGCGTTTTCGCGCCCCGCGCTTGCGCGCACGCTGGATGTGCAGGAGACCGCCCCGAAATTTCTGGCGCATCATGGCGGCGCTACACCACTGTGTCGCTTCTGCGCCTGAACTGAGTGATACGGCAGCGTGGGATGTTATCGCGCTGGCGCAGGGCATGATTGCCGTGGCCATCGCGCGCCGCATTCGGTTATCTCGGCTGGACGATGTGAGCGCCATTAAGGCGTTTGCGGGCGAGGATTATCAGGTGGCGGTAACCTGTCCCGACGATGAACAGTTCGGGCGGCTCTCCGAACCGTGGGTCTTTCAGCACGACGTTGAGACTATTGCAGCGCTGTAATACAAGGGGCATCAGACAAGGCAGGGCAGACGACATAAAGAAAAAAGCCAGCCGGAGTGAGAGACGGGCTGGCTTTTAACCGAAGAAATTAAACGTCAGTGTCAGATGTCGTCCAGCGTATGATCGACAACGATTTCCAGCGTCTTGCGGATGACGTCGGCCATCACCACGTCATCCGTGGTTTCCAGCACGCCAATCAACTGTAAAATAATCGCTTTGTGGGTCAGGTGACCGTCGGTGGCGAGGATGTTGCTCACGACAGCGCCCAGCAGGGCGGCTTCCTGAGCCAGCATGTCACCGGCATTACGAAAATATTCAGACAGTGCCGTGTCGGGCAGATCCGCCTGCAAATCAGTGGGGTTAAGCATCACCTGGCTCATGTACTGGCACCGTGTTTAGATTGAAAGTGGCTGAATGTAGTCAGTGTTTTTTACTGTTGCCCGGCGACGCGCTCTCGCCAAACAGCGAACGAACGTTATCGCCGTTCCACTCTTTACGCTCACGCGCGCCATTACGCCGTCCGGAAACCGTTGTCGCGGTAATTTCCACAATGACGCGGGCAATCGCCTCGCGTCGGTGAGGATCAGACTCACTGGTTTCCATTGAGCGCAGACGCGCAATCAGAACCCGCATATTGATGGGGCCTTTCTCTCTCAGAAGAGACAGGACTGCCTCTCCGATGATTTCATCTGTCAGTTGATCTTTTTCACTTCTGTTCATAAATGCGTCTCTGAATGCCGCATGTCCCGTGCCACACGCACGGGATACAACTTTTTCCGGTGGCTTCCTGCCACTGAAAATTGTCAGGCTGTGCTAAGGCCTGCAATATCCCTCCGCCGAGATTAACTTAATCATCAGGAACCTGTTCAGTAAAAGAACGCCCTGGTGTTAGCGATCGAACAGCAGGCCGATCAGCGTTTGATAATGACTTTCTTCTTCAACGCTTGAAGCCATTTCAAGACGACTAAGTAACTTGGTGCAAATACTCTTTTTATTCAGGAGACGACCGTCGCGCAGGATCTCAACGACGATTTGCCCTAATGTTTCTTGCTGAGTCGGCAGAGCCGCTTTGTCAAAGTATCGGGCAATGGCATTAGCTGTATCCGGAATGTAACCGTTCTGACGCATATGTCACTCCTGTTAAAATTTCGTAACTACGCAAGGAATAGTTAGCAGTATACTAATTACGTGAATCTTGTACATCGTTATTGTATAAGTTAGCGATCTTTTTTTGTGCAAATAATAACTTCATCATTAATTTCATTCAGTTATGATGAAATTTATTTTTAGTGTTTAGTCTGAAGTTGTACTGATTATGCAGTTTTGAGGACGAGGTGTGCCGTAGAAGGTTGTACAAGGCAGATGCAACGTAATCATTTTGTAAAATATCCTTCCTGAAAGCAGGACGAATTCAGGCTTAGCTGCCTGATTCACTGACGCTTTATACATAATCACAACAAGACGCCTGACGGGCCATCTGATAAGGTGGCCGCTTATTCACCTATTCACAGGATGCATGATGCTCACAACCATAATTTATCGCAGCCATATCTGCGACGACGTTCCGGTCACCGTACTGGACGAGATGGTGAATGCGGCGAACAACAAAAACGGCCAGGCTGATGTGACCGGCATTCTGCTCTTCAATGGCCGGCACTTTTTCCAGCTGCTTGAAGGCCCTGAAGAAAATGTGAAAGCTATCTACAGCGCCATCTGCGCCGATACGCGTCATTACAATCTGGTGGAGCTGCTGTGCGACTACGCGCCGTCGCGCCGCTTCGGTAAATCGGGCATGGAACTCTTTGATTTACGCGATTATGAGCGCGACGAAGTGCTCCAGCATGTGCTGAATAAAGGCACGTCGAAATACCAGCTGGTTTATGGCGACCGCGCGCTGCAGTTCTTCCAGACGTTTGTCGAAGCGACTGAAAAAGAAAACTATTTTGAGATCCCGCCGGGCGACAGCTGGGATTTCATCACCGAAGACGACGGCGTGACGGCGCCCGCGACCGCAGCTGCAAACAGCGACAGCCGCTTCGCGTTTCAGCCCATTATCGATCCGCTGGCGCGTGAAGTGGTCTCGCTGGAAGCGCTGTTGCGCACATCGGACGGCGCGCCGCCGCAGACCTTTTTCGAAGGGCTTGAGGGCGAGGCACTGTATAAAGCTGATTTGAAAAGCAAAAAAACGGCGTTTGAAATCGCAGGCGCGCTTCGTATCGGCCAGCAAACGCTGTGCGTAAACCTTCATCCGATGACGCTGGTGAAAATTCCGGGCGCGGTGGAGTATCTGGTGCAGGAAATTCAGGCCAACGGGCTGGTGCCGGATCAGGTGATTGTGGAATTCACGGAAAGCGAAGTGATTTCTCGTCTTGATGAGTTCACTGACGCGATTCGCCAGCTTAAGGCGGCGGGCCTGCGTGTGGCGATTGACCACTTTGGCGCGGGTTTCGCGGGTCTGCTGTTGCTGGCCCAGTTCCAGCCGGACCGCATCAAGATCAACCGCGAGCTTATCCGCGATGTCCATAAAAGCGGGCCTCGTCAGGCGATTGTGCAGGCGCTTATCAAATGCTGCGCGTCGCTGGAAATCGCGATTTCCGCGGTGGGCGTTGAGAAAGCCGAAGAGTGGATGTGGCTGGAATCTGCCGGTATTACCCTTTTTCAGGGACACCTTTTTGCCAAACCGGCGCTCGGCGGCATTCCTGCCGTGGCATGGCCTGAGAAAAAATTCGGCCTGTAAAGGTTCACGCGCCAATAGCGCATGCTGACCCGGCATGCGCCCCCCTCCGCGATTTAATGCATTTTAAGTACACTTTTTTGTTGCCCGCAGCGCTTTGAATTCATACCCTTATCAACCAGACGGCTCTTAAATTAACTTCATGGTTGTACAATTATCAAAAATTGTACAAGCTAGAGAGAGGTGAATTTTTGAGAGATTCCTGTGTCGGTTTTGATCGTGAGTGAAGATCCTATGGCGTTTTACAGCATTGGCGAGATAGCAGAACGGTGCGGGATTAACCCCGTGACGCTTCGCGCCTGGCAGCGGCGCTATGGCCTGCTTAAACCCCAACGCAGCGAAGGCGGCCATCGCCAGTTCGATGAAGACGACATTCAGCGTATTGAAGAGATAAAACGCTGGATCAAAAGCGGCGTGCCCGTCGGCAAAGTGAAAGCGCTGCTCGATAAAGACGTCGTGGTGGCGCCCGAAGCGTGGAATGTGGTTCAGGAAGAGATGATGAGCGTGGTGCGTCAGGCGCGCCCGGCGACGCTTCGCGCCAAAATCACGGCGTTGCTGCGAGAAAACGCCGTGGACGGGCTTATCGATAACGTCTTCCTGCCGGTACGCCATCGGTTAAGCCTTGATCAATACACCGCACCGTCGATGCGCAGCATGATGGACGGCGCGCTTATCGAATACGCCACGCTGTTTCTTGCCGAAGCGCGCAAAAAAACCACCAAAGAAGCGCTGCTGATGGGCTGGGGCAATGTGGATCGCGCCCGCCTGTGGCTGGAAGCCTGCCGCCTTGCGCACCAGGGCTGGCATATTGACCTGCTGGCTGAGCCTCTTGATCTGCCGCACCCTGAGCTGTTCCCTAACCAGCACTTTTTCGTCTGGACCGATGCGCCGCTCACCCGCGAGCAGCAGGAGCGCGCCGCTCACTGGAAGGCGCAGGGGTATGCCATCACCTTTTTAACCGATCAGAAACCCGCGTAACCTGAGGCCGTTCATTCACGCCGTTCAGGGCGCGGTGGCGCGGCCCAGCGCCTCTCCGTATCGGATAGTCTTCCCTTCCAGCACGGCGTTATTCCAGCGCACGCGCTGTTCGCCAGACAGCACGATAACGGTAGAGCCCAGATGAAAATGCCCCAGTTCATCGCCTTTCTCCAGGCGCAGCGGGCTGACATAACGCAGGCTGGTCATCTTTCTTCCCGGTGGATTTACGACGCCTGCCCCTACTGTTTCCACGCAAGCCACTATCATGGCGCCAACCAGTACAATCGCCATCGGCCCGGCGTCGGTATCCATTATTCAGAAATCAGGCTATTAGCCCGATAGCGAAGCGGTAAATAAAGAATAACTTTCATGCAGAATAAAACGGCGCGTTGCGTTTAATCACAGGGTGAAAAAGAGCAAGGTTGCAGAAAATACGGCGGTATGCGTCATCTTTTATTAACACTGTTCATGTTGTACGAACGTCACGACAAGTCGCCGTCGGCATGCGTCGGGTGTTCGTAATAGCTGATGGCCCATAACGGCGATATGATACGGGGCTTCAGACCCGTTTTTACGACCGGATACGCAGTAAAAAAACCGGTCGTTTTTGGTGAGCCATCATATATGCATAAAAAAGAATTACCCCGGAAGGTGCTTAACCTCCCGGCGGGCTACTACGGCATGGTGTTAGGCATTATCGGGATGGGCTTTGCCTGGCGTTACGCCAGCACCCTCTGGCCCGTCAGTCCGCTTATCGGCAACAGTTTCGTTGTGCTGGCGATGATTATCTGGCTGCTGTTAAGTGTGGCGTTTGTTGTTCGTGCCGTGACGTTTCGCGAGAGCGTGCTGGCGGAACTGCGCCACCCTGTGCAGAGCAGTTTTATCAGTCTCTTTCCCGCCACCACGATGCTGGTGGCCATTGGCATGACCCCCTGGTGTCGGCCCGTCGCGCTGGCGCTTTTCTTCACCGGCGTGGCGGCGCAACTTTGTTATGGCGCCTGGCAGTCCGCAGGGCTGTGGCGCGGCAACCATCCAGGCGACGCCACGACGCCGGGGCTTTACCTGCCTACTGTCGCGAATAATTTTATCAGCGCGATGGCGTGCGGCGCGCTGGGGTTTCATGATGCGGGATACGTATTCCTTGGGGCGGGCGTGTTCTCATGGCTGAGCCTTGAGCCTGTGATTTTACAGCGGCTGCGTAGCGCAGGTTCATTGCCTGTGCCGCTGCGAACCTCCCTGGGGATACAGCTGGCGCCTGCGCTGGTCGCCTGTAACGCCTGGCTTGCCGTTAACGGCGGCGAGGCGGATGTCTTCGCCAAAATGCTCTTTGGCTATGGCCTGTTGCAGTTGCTGTTTATGCTGCGGCTGATGCCCTGGTACCTGGCGCAGCCCTTTAACCCCTCGTTCTGGAGCTTCTCGTTCGGCATTTCAGCCCTGGCCAGCACAGGCCTTCATCTGGGTCATCACAGCCAGAATGGGTTTTTCGCAGCACTGGCCGTTCCGCTGTTTATTTTTACGAATACCATTATTGCGCTGCTGCTGGTGAAGACGGCTTTGCTGCTGATTCAGGGAAAACTGCTGATCCGTGTTGAGCGCGAGCCCGCGCCGGACTGCCCGGAAGAGAGAATGTGACGCCTGTGAAAAAAAGCCCGGCGCTGGCCGGGCTTTTTGTTGCGCTTAGGAGAGGACTCAGAAGGTTTCCCAGTTTCCTGCGCCATCGGCAGCCAGTGTTCTCGTTGGCGCCATGAGCGGTTTCGCCGCTGGTTTCTTCACTATCGCGTCGCCCAGGCGGAAGCGTGAGATAAGCTGAGACAGCTCACCCGCCTGTTGTTCGAGCGACGCGGCGGCGGCAGAGGATTCCTGCACCAGCGCGGCGTTCTGCTGGGTCGTGGAATCCAGCTCGCTCACGGCTTTGCTTATCTGGTCGATACCGCGGCTCTGTTCGTCCGAGGCGTGAGAGATTTCCGTCATGATCCCGCTGACGCCTTCCACAGAGGAGACGATATCCTTCATGGTTTCGCCCGCTTTATTGACCATCGCGGAGCCGGAGCTGACGCGGTCAACGGATTCCTGAATCAGACCCTCAATCTCTTTCGCGGCCTGCGCGCTGCGGCTGGCCAGCGTTCTGACTTCGCCTGCGACCACCGCGAACCCGCGCCCTTGTTCGCCGGCGCGCGCGGCTTCTACCGCGGCGTTCAGCGCCAGGATGTTGGTCTGGAAGGAGATGCCATTAATCACCGTGATGATGTCTTTGATTTTGTTCGAGCTGTCAGTAATGTTCTGCATGGTTTCGACCACATCCCAGACAATCTGCCCGCCGCTGCGCGCGTTCTGCGCGGCGGTGTTCGCCAGCGTGCTGGCTTCGCGAGCGTTATCGGCGTTGCGTTTTACGGTCGAGGTTAACTCTTCCATACTGGCGGCGGTTTCCACGACGGCGGCCGACTGCTCCTCGGTACGCGAGGCCAGATCGGTGTTACCGACAGAAATCTGCGAAGACGCCGAGGCGACATAGACCACCGATTCTTTGATCTGGGTAATCAGCTCGCGCAGTCGCTGGTTCATGGTCGCCATCGCCGCGCTCAGTCGGCCAAGCTCATCCGTAGAACCCGCTTCAATGACCGTTGTCAGATCGCCTGCGGCGATACGCTCCGCCACGTTCAGGTTATAGCGGATCTGCGAGGTCATCTGACGCGTAATCAGCCAGGCGATAAACAGCCCGATAACCACCGAAAAGAGCGCGACAATCGCAACGATATACATCACATGCGCAATTTTGGCGCTGCTTTTATCCGCCTGGAGCTGTGCCAGTTCGGCAGTGGCGTTATTGAGTTTGTCGGCAACAAGCGTCATGTTGTCCGCCCCGGCCTTCGCGTTTTTCAGTGCGAGGCTATAGGTATCGACCGCGCTGGCCAGCGTATTCAGCGCTGACTGGAGCGTATCGGCTGAGCCTGCGACCGCAGAGGTATTTTCGGTTTTAATCGCCGCCAGTGAAGATAAAGCCTGCTGCGCGTCGGCATGTAATTGCTGTAGCCCGTCTGCCCCACGCGAGGAGACAATGACCCCCGCATCAGCCCGCGCTTTTTCGATAAAATAGAGCAGATTGACGCTGGATTTGGACAGCGACTCACTGTTACGCAGCGCGTTAGCCGCCTCGTCAAACACGGATTGCCGGGCTGCCTCCAGTACCTTTTTACCCTGCTCAATACTGGCGCCTTCCAGCCCGATAAAATTACTGCGTGCGTCGCTGTACTCTTTAACCTTCGCGCTCAGCCCCTGAAATAACAGCCCTGCGTCTTTTTCCCAGGTGAACTTATCGCCTTCTTTAATTTTGTCCGCCATTTTATTAATAGCGGTGAGATTCGCCTGCGCGGCCTTATCTTCATGCGTCAACTGATAAATCAGCCGGTTACGCCTGGCGTTATTGAGGTCATTGCTTAACTGATTGACCAGCTGTTCTTTATCAGAGTGCTCGCTGATAGCCGAAAGCTGATTAATATTAATGGCGGAAGCGATAATAATAATCCCGACCAGTACTGAAAAGCCGCCAAACAACTTCGCTGCTACGGAAAGATTTTTAAAAACACCGGGTCTGCCTGTCATTGTTGATTCCTCGGCTGCTTATCTTGCTGTCGTACCTGTCGCTCCGCCGCTTTTATGTGCGCCGCGATTGTTCGCGCGCTGATGAAGCGCGTGAGGGCCAGGTAATGTCTGTTTAATCCATAAGGGTTATCGGCACAAACTGAAATTATATTCAGGATATATTTTCAGGAATTTTTCATCGACTTCAAAATCAGGGTATTAGTTATTTTTGTGATGTAATATCTGTGAGCGAGTTAACAAAGGGAATACGGGATGGGGGTATTCAGGAATGCTTTGCGTAAAAACCATAAGCGTGCTCAGAATATAAACCGCACGTCTTTTTATTAGCACGCTAATTCATGGCAGGTGAATCGTAGTGAAAAAAGCTTTTGCCGACAAATGGCGTTATACCCGGCGGGTACACTGATGGCGCGTTTATTTATCACGACAACGAGGTAGACATGTCTTTTACCCATATGCGCATTGCAAGACCGGTCACCGATCTCGAAAAATCTTTCCGGCTCTGGTCGCAGGGGCTGGGTCTGACACGGCTTGCGGATTTCACCGATCACGCGGGCTTTAGCGGCGTGATGCTGGGCCGCAAGGCGTTGCCCTGGCATCTCGAATTTACGGTCTGTCTTGCACACCCTGTTACGCCATCGCCAGGCCATGAAGATCTGCTGGTCCTTTATTACCCGGATAATACCGAATGGCAGCGGACGTGCCGCACGCTCGAAGAGGCTGGGTTTACCCGCACGCCGTCTTTTAACCCTTACTGGGACATCAACGGGCAAACCTGGAGGGATCACGATGGTTACCGGGTGGTGGTGCAACACCAGGCATGGTAACGCGTAGTCCGGCGTTCTGACCGACCTACCAGAATAAGTAAATCCTGATAAAGATCATGCTCTGCGGGGCGCGGAAGGCTACACTGCTTCTGCGCTTTTTTGCGCGTAATAACAATAAATTAATCCCGGTCGGTAAGGGAATACAGGGGGTAAAATGAAATATACCGCGTTACTGGCGCTCGCCATGTTTTGCGTACACAGTGGCAATGCGTTATCGGCCGCACCTGCGTCAGTGAATCAGACGCCGGATCAGAGTTATCAGGAAACTATCAAAGCCTTACCCGCGCTTCAGCCCATTACCTTTAAAGCGGCGCATGAAACGCATCAGGTGCTGGTATTTATCGATAACCAGTGCGTGTATTGCACTAATGTCGTGAAAAACATTAATACCTATACCGATGCGGGTCTGACGATGTCCTTTTTAACTATCGCGCCCGGCTCTATCCGGGATTCCGTTATTGCGGATATGGCCCGGGTGTGGTGCGCCACGGATAAACAGAAAAGCCTGAAGAATGCGATGGTGGGGTTTTTACCGGATAATGACGCCACGCCGGAATGTGAAAACCTCATCAAAGCGCAATCCGCTTTTGCGATTAAAAATGGCGTTGAGGTGACGCCCACGATGGTGGTGCTGGATAACCCGCCGCAGGTATTTTTAGGCTCTCTGACGGCTGAAACTATTCTGGCTCGTCTCTCCGCGCCGTCGCAGAAATAATTATTTACCGCGGCGTCTCGCCGGGCGCCGCGTACAGGCTAAAGCCGTAACGCCATGGCGCAACGCCCGGCGCGCGCAAAGCCGTGCGCGGCTTCTTCATCAAGCAGGCGAGCCAGACGTTCCGGCATCTCTGCGTCTGAAATCACGTGGAAACCCAGACGCGCATAAAACGGCTGATTCCACGGCACGTTTCGGAACGTCGTCAGCGTCAGCGCGGCGAGCTGTTTTTCCCGTGCGTGATGAATGGCCCCGGCCATCAGCATTTTCCCAAGCCCCATTCCCTGACAGTCGCGCATCACCGCCACGCCCAGAATATGCAGCGCGTCGGCGGTATATTCCCCGTTGATAAACCCGACGGGAATGTCATCCTCATTCACCACGACCGCAGAATATCCCTGCTCGCAAAGCCGGTGATGTAAATCCTCAGGCTGGACGCCATCGCTCGCCACCCAGGCGAGCGTCGGGATCGTCTCAAATGCGCTGTCCGCCGAACGCTCAATGGCTTGAAGACAGCCAATATCTGCGGTTACGGTCTTTCTGATACGAAAGGTCATTGTGGCTCCCTGTTCTGTCGACGCCATATTTCGCCCGCGGGCGAAGCATCGCGTTTTCATGCTCTTACACTGCAACAACATTCAGTGATGGAGAAAACCCATGATAGCCGTTTTATTTGAAGCGCAGGCGCTGCCTGAGGCGCAGTCGCGTTATTTCGAACTCGCCGCGGCCCTGAAACCGCTGCTGGCGGATGCACCGGGCTTTATCGAGCTTGAGCGGTTCCAGAGCCTCACCGCGCCCGACAAAATTCTGTCGCTCTCCTGGTGGGAGAGCGAAGAGGCGGTGCGTCAGTGGAAAGGCAATCTCATGCACCAGGCCGCCCAACAGGAAGGGCGGGCGCGCATTTTCGCGCATTACCGCATCCGCGTGGCGCAGGTGCTGCGCGATTATTCCTCTGATACAAAGGATAACGCACATGTATGATATCCACGTGATCCTCAGCAATACGCCAGGCGCGCTGGCCGCGCTGGGTACGCTGCTCGGTAAAAGCGGCGTCGGTCTTGAAGGCGGCGGCGTCTTTTCATTTGCGCACGAGAGCCACGCGCATTTTCTGGTGGAAGACGGCGAAACGGCGCAGCGGGTGTTGCAGGACGCCGGATTTACGGTGCGCCACGTCGCCCGTCCGCTTATCCGCAAGCTGCCGCAGGCGCGTCCGGGCGAGCTTGGCGAGATAGCCCGGGCGCTGGCAGATGGCGGCGTGAATATTCTTGTGCAGTACAGCGATCACGCCAACCGGTTGATTCTTGTGACCGACAACCACGAACAGGCGGAAAAGGTAACCAGACCATGGGCAGTCCCGGACGAAACCCCCTGACAGACGCCGACACGGCGCCAGGGCTTGAGCAGGCGATGTCGGGCGTCGCGGCGGCCATGGCCGATCCCTCGCGCGTCACGATGCTCTGCGCGCTGATGGATGGCAGGGCGTGGACCGCGACGGAGCTCAGCGCGGTGGCGGATATTGCGCCGTCCACCGCGAGCGCGCATCTCGCGCGCCTGCTGGGCCACGGGCTGGTGGTCTGCCTCTCTCAGGGGCGGCACCGCTACTACCGGCTGGCGGGGCATGACATCGCCGGGCTGCTGGAGACGCTGATGGGTGTTTCCATGAGTCCTCGCCGCCAGCCTGCGACCCGTACGCCGGGGCATTTACGCCACGCGCGCACCTGCTATGACCATCTGGCGGGCGAACTCGCCGTGCAGCTCTATGCGTTTATGCTGGAAGAAAAATGGCTGACGCCGGATGGCGACGCGCTCACGCCGTTCGGGCGCGAGCGCTTTGCGGCGCTTGGCGTGCCGCTCAGTCCAAAGCCCAGACGCAAAGCGTGCTGCCCGTGTCTCGACTGGAGTGAGCGGCGTTATCATCTGGGCGGCGATGCTGGCGCGGCTTTACTCACGCTGTTTGTGCAACAGGGCTGGGTTCTGAGAACGCCGGGCTACCGGGAAGTGACCGTCACCGCCGCCGGGCGCGGCGCGCTGCGTCGCGTCTTCGCCATTGATAGCGAGGTAACAGTCTGAAAACCTCGCGATAATTCATCGTGCCGTCATGTAAACACTATACTTATCAACCCTGGACCATCGCTAAATGAGGAACCACTGATGAGCACAATCAAGACGCAGGACGGCACGCAGATCTATTACAAAGACTGGGGCGCAGGCAAACCGGTGCTGTTCAGCCACGGCTGGCCGCTGGATGCGGACATGTGGGACAGCCAGATGAATTTTCTGGCGGAGCGCGGCTACCGCGTGATTGCGTTTGACCGTCGCGGCTTCGGGCGTTCCGATCAGCCGTGGAACGGCTATAACTACGACACTTTTGCTTCTGACATTAACGACCTCATTCAGGCGCTGGATCTCCAGGACGTAACGCTGGTGGGTTTCTCTATGGGCGGCGGCGATGTGGCGCGCTATATCGGCAAATACGGCACCACACGCATTGCGGCGCTGGTGCTGCTGGGCGCGGTGACGCCGGTGTTCGGTAAGATCGGCGATTACAGCCAGGGCGTGGATCTTTCCGTCTTTGACGGTATTCGCGACGGCCTGCGCAAAGATCGCGCGCAGTTTATCAGTGATTTCGCCGCGACGTTCTACGGCACCAACGCAGGCCAGACGGTGTCGGAAGGCGTGCTGACCCAGACGCTGAATATCGCGCTGCTGGCCTCGCTGAAAGGAACTATCGACTGCGTCACCGCGTTCTCGGAAACCGACTTCCGCGGCGACCTGCAAAAAGTGGATGTGCCGACGCTTGTGATCCACGGCAGCAACGACCAGGTCGTGCCGTTTGAATCCACCGGTAAAGTGGCGGCAGAGATGATCGCTAATGCTGAACTGAAAGTGTACGACAACGGCCCGCACGGCTTTGCCGTCACGCATCAGGACCAGCTGAACGACGATCTGCTGGCGTTCCTGAAATCCCTTTAAACGCTTTTCTCCGCTGGCCGGTTTTTCCGGCCAGCGCATCAAGCCGGCATTACGCCTGCCCGGTCGCGTCCTTACCCACCAGCACGGTGGTGAGCACGAAGGACATCACCAGCGCCATGGCGACGCCCGACAGGGCAAAGATGAAATACGGGCCGATATAGGCAGGCAGACTAAAAATACTCGACAAAATGTACCCGTAAAGCCGCACGCCAAAGAAAGCGATAAAGGCCGAGGCCAGCGAGCTTGCGATCGTGGCCGAGATAAAGGCTTTTTTATAGCGCGTCAGTACGCCAAACAGCGCGGGTTCGGTAATGCCGAGCAGCGCGGAAATCGCCGCTGACAGCGTGACGGTTTTCTCCTGGCGGTCTTTACTCAGGCGCCAGATGGCAAACGTCGAACCGGCAATCGCCATGTTGGCCATAAACATCATCGGCATCAGCATGTCGTAGCCGCGCTCGCTGAAGTTTTGCAGCGCTATCGGCGTCATGGCGTGGTGCATACCGGTCAGAACGGCAACCGGGCGAATGGCGCCGACAATCAACCCGGCAAAACTCGCCGATACGCTGAACAGCCCTTCAATAAACAGCGCCAGCCCTTTGCCTAACCAGATCCCAATCGGGCCTATCACCACCAGGGCCGCCAGCGCGCCGATAAACAGCGTCAGGGTGGGCGTAAACACGGTTTTCAGCACGTCAGGCATAATGCTGTCGACCCAGCGATGGATATAGCTCAGGGCCAGGATCGAGAAAATCACCGGGATGACGCTCGCCGAATAGTTAAACACCGACACCGGGATGGCATTGAGCAGCCAGAGCGCGCTGACCGCGCCTTCCTGATGCGTCGCCAGCGCTTTGGCCGCCTCTATCAGCGACGGGTACATCAGACACGCCGCGACGGCTGCCGCCAGGTACTCATTGACCTTAAAGATTTTGGCGGCGGAAACGGCGAGGAAAAACGGCAGGAAGTAAAATACGCCGCTCGCGATCAGATCGATGATCATCACCGTATCGCTTTTCGCGGACACGACTTTCAGCGCGATTAACCCGGCCAGCAAGCCCTTGATCATCCCGGCGCCGGCGATGGCTGGCACGATCGGGCCGAATACCCCGGAGACGGTATCCATAAAGAGCGAAATCAGGCCCTTGCGCCCTTTGGCGGGTGCCGTGGCGGCGGCCGGGTTATCGCCAAGCGCGGCGAGCATCTGTTCGTACCAGCTATTGACCTTTGGGCCGATGATGACCTGGAACTGATCGCTCTGGCGCTGCGCGCCCAGCACGCCGGGCAGCTTTTTTATCGCCGTCTGATCGACTTTTTCATCATCAACTAAATCGAAGCGCAGCCGCGTCATACAGTGCCAGACTTTATTAATATTCCCCTGGCCGCCCACCAGACGAATAATATTATTGATGGCTTCTTGCGTCCCCATAAAGACTCCTGCCGTATGTTGTTGTCGTTTTAATGGTCCTCTGAAGGATAATTAAACCCCACTAACAAAACAAACCAATAAAAGTTGACATTGTTCACACCTTTCCTATGTAAAAGGGTTTTGGTGGCGTATTCAGTGAAATTGGTATGGTTTATTAATGACTTTAAGGCGGAATAGCTGACCAAAATAAATAGTCAAAAAAAGGGTTTACCCGTCAATATTTTTAGGGCCATGATATTCCCATGACGTATTCCCACAGCGCTGTAAAGGAGTTATTTCGTGACGCCTGTGATAATCAAAAATATCGAATGTTTTATTACCCGCCCGGACAGACATAATCTGGTGACGGTTCGTGTAACGACCGACCAGGGCGTGACGGGGCACGGTTGCGCGACGTTCCAGCAACGGCCGCTGGCAGTCAAAACGCTCGTGGAGGAGTATTTACAGCCGCTGCTGACGGGTCGCGATGCGAATAACATTGAAGATCTGTGGCAGATGATGAACGTTAACGCCTACTGGCGTAACGGTCCGGTGATGAACAACGCGATTTCGGGCGTCGATATGGCGCTGTGGGATATTAAAAGCCAGCTCGCCGGCATGCCGCTGTATCAGCTTTTTGGCGGCAAATCCCGTGACGCCATCCCGGCGTACAGCCACGCCAGCGGCGACACGCTGGACGCGCTCTTTGCGTCAGTAGATGCGCTCATCGAAAAAGGCTATCGCCATATCCGCTGTCAGCTCGGTTTTTACGGCGGCACGGCTTCTGGCCTTCATGCGCCGGAAAATCCCACGCCTGGCGCCTGGTTCGATCAGCAGGAATATATGAGCAATACCGTCGATATGTTCCGCGCGCTGCGTGAGAAATATGGCTGGAAGCTACATATTCTGCATGACGTTCACGAGCGCCTGTTCCCGCAGCAGGCTATACAGCTCGCCAAACAGCTGGAGCCTTACCAGCCCTATTTTATTGAGGATATTCTGCCGCCCCAGCAGAGCGCCTGGCTGGAACAGGTGCGCCAGCACAGCTGCGTGCCGCTGGCGATGGGCGAGCTCTTTAATAACCCGAGCGAATGGCACGATCTGATTGTTAACCGCCGTATCGACTTTATCCGCTGCCATGTCTCGCAAATCGGCGGGATCACCCCGGCGCTGAAGCTGGCGCATCTGTGTCAGGCGTTCGGCGTGCGCCTCGCCTGGCATGGCCCTGGCGATATGACGCCGGTTGGCGTGGCGGTGAACACGCATTTAAATATTCATCTGCATAACGCGGCCATTCAGGAGTTCATTCCCCGCTCGGCCATGACGGACAAGATTTTCCCGGGCGCGCCTGAGGTCAAAGACGGCTTTATCTATCCGCCGGTCAACGCCGGCATTGGGGTGGGATTCAACGAGGAACTGGCGCGGGCGCATCCAGTGATGTATCGCCCGCATGAATGGACGCAAAGCCGCCTGCCGGACGGCACCCTTCACACGCCCTGATTCTGGCGGCGGGTTAAGGTGTCACGGTTATAGGGGATGACATAGGTGCAGGTATAATTGATATCAATAATATCGCTCACCTCAAAGACGCGCCCGCCCTCCAGAATGCCGCGATTATTAATGTGCATCGCCGGGCTGCCTTTCTTGCAGCCCAGTAATACCGCCTGTTCGCGGCTCACGCTTACGGCGCGGTAGGTGGTCAGCATGTGGGAAATCGTCAGCCCTTTGCCCAACACATATTGCTGAATGGAATGCTCAATCGCCTGCTGATTCAGGTCGGGAAAATCCGCGACCGGCAGACTGGAAATTTCCAGCTGCACCGGCGCGTCATCGACATAGCGCAGGCGGCAAAAATGCCAGATAAAACTCTCTTCACCGATACCAAAAATCTGCTGCGCCGCTTTGTCCGGGCGCTTTTTATGCAGGCTAAGCATGCGGTAGCGGATTTGATCGAAGCGTTTTTCGGTGATCGAGTTGTATACCAGCGGGTTATTGCGCGCCTGCTCGTTGATCCAGGCGCCTGAGCCCTGAACAATCCGCACGACGCCGATGCTCACCAGTTTTTCCAGCGCCTGGCGAATGGTAAAACGCGAGACGCCATACTCTTCAGCTAACTGTCTTTCCGGCGACAGTTTTCGCGGGCCCGGCGTGGTGTCCTGGTAGATTTTGCTGAGCAGATCCTGGGTCACAAACTCTTTTTTATTCATTACCTTTACCTGCATAACATCGGCGGGCGTCGCAGGGGGTAAGAGTATCACCGGACGGCGTTATTTTCAGTCTGCCGTAAGAAAGTCTGTGGAGTGAATCGCTGTGGGTACGCGTGAGGCGAGCCGTCGGTGAAGGCCGACGGCGCTATCTCACGGGGAACGTGTCGATAACGACCGCTGGCAGCTTATTTTTCATCAGGGAACGCCTGCTGTCTGATCCGTTATCTGTAATGTTACCGTTAACGGTGTGAGCACTTGCTCCATACTGTTAAATTATTGTCACCAGACGGGCTCCAGCCCCTCCAGAAACGGCGGGCAGTACCGATAACCCCTGAAGCAACGTTGGTTATTTCCGGGGAACCGTTTCGTGACTCTCAGGCAGTTTATTTCTTACCGTCTTGGGTTGAGCACTTCGCTTGGCCGAAGCCTGGCTGTCTTACTTCTGTTCCTCCTGGTGGGCGGGATCGGCACGAACATACTGGTGTTTATGCACTCCTGGGACGATGAGATAGCACAGGCGGCAAACAAGGCCGTTAACCTCTCTGTCGCTCAGGTGCGTCAGGCGGAAGACACCTTTATGGCGGTCGGCCAGACGCTTGATGACGTGCGCACTACGGTGGGCGCAGGCCAGGCCTCGACCTACCACAACTATCTGGTGCGGCTGAAAGCGCGCCAGCCGCTGCTCGACGGGCTCTATTTCTATAATGCGCAGGGAATGATTAAAGGCTCATCTTCCGGCATTACAGGCATTCCGGAAGACATTACGCACAAGGATTTTTTCCGCTTTCATGATGAAAATCGCCAGACCGGCATTCATATCGGGCGTGTGATTAAAAGCCTGGCGTCGGATGAACTGGTGATCCCGGTGTCGGTGCGGGTCAACGATCTCAGCGGCGGTTTTGCGGGCGTGGTGCTCGCCACCGTTAAGCTTGAGTACTTCCAGCGCTTTTACAGTTATTTTGAACTCGGCCCGCGCGATATGCTGGCGCTACTGCTGACCGATGGCTCGGTACTTTGCGTGCGTCCTTACGATAAAGCAAAAATCGACATGAATATTTCCGGGAGCCCGCTGTTTACCCGCGAGCTTATCCGGGCCGATCGCGGAACCGGCACCTGGGTGGCGTCGCTGGATCACATCGAAAGAGTATTTGGCTTTGCCCGCACGGAAAAACTGCCGCTGGTGGTGGTCGCCGGTTACGATCGTGCGGAAGTGCGTATGCACTGGCTGCGCAATAATCTGCCGGGCCTGCTCTCCAACTTTATGCTGCTGCTGGGGTTTCTGGTGTTCAGTTCCGTGGTGTTTCGCAAGGTGCGCAGCAGCATTCGCGATCAGCAGGAGCTCAAACAGCTGCGTGACGAACTCCTGAAAGCCAACCAGACCTTTAAATCGATGGCGATGGCCGACAGCCTGACGGGGCTTGCCAACCGCCGTAAATTCGACACCACGCTTGCGAAAGTGCTGGCGGATTCCGCCACGTCAGGAAGCCCGGTATCGCTGATTATGCTCGATATCGATTTCTTCAAGCGCTACAACGACAGCCGCGGCCATGCCGCTGGCGACGCCTGCCTGCGGCTTATCGGTAATACCCTGCAAATGGTGACGCTGCGTACCTGCGATCTGGTGGCGCGTTACGGCGGGGAGGAGTTCGCGATAGTGCTGCCGGAGACGACCGGCGAAGAGGCGCTGGCGCTGGCGCAGCGGGCGGTCAGCATGATCCGGGATAAACATCTGCCGCACCCGTCGACGGATCTGCCGGAGCAGGTCGTGACCATCAGCGCCGGTTGCCATACGGTCAGGGGCAATGGACGTGAAGACGCGTTCAGCGTACTCATCCGCGGTGCCGACACCGCGCTCTATCTGGCGAAGAATCGCGGGCGTAATCAGGCGTTTCGCCTGCCAAATACTATCGCCACCGGCAATGACAAATCCATCTATGCCGCCTGACCCTCTGCTGTCAGACCAGAGGGAAGCCGAAGAAAGACAACGCGCCCCGTCAGGACAGCCTCCTCTGGCGGGGCGTCATTTTTTATGAGCCGCCTTATCCGCTCCAGTTGCAGTACCCTGACAGGCGCTTTTTCGGACGGATTATTGTGGTGGGCTCCCATTAAGATTGCACTGAATTAGCGAAGCGGTATTTTTGATGGCAACTAATAACATTGTTAATATTTCATTTTCTAATGAAAATTGATGTTTAAGATAAATCGCAGGTTCAGTGTTTTCCTTCCGCAAAGACAAGTGTAAAACTATATTGTTTTCAAAGGTATTATTTTGCAGGCAACGTAACGGCAGACAATATGATAATTTTTCCTTATTAATATTAATAAGTCTCTTTGTGGCGCATTTTTGGGCTGGTTTCTTTTTTTTGTGAGCCGCGACACATTCACTCTCCCGTCGGGTGCAATCTTCCGGCAATAAAAATGAAACAAATACACGATATACGCGGAAATAATTCGAATGAGATTCGTCTTAATTTCCGGGGCGGTATTGTTTAGCCTTTTGAATAAATTTACAGTGAAACCGAATTATTTGCCTCCGGGCTCTGCTTATTCTCACCTGCTATCTGATAACAAGGAGTATTACATGGCTATTGATATGTTCCTGAAAGTGGAAGGCGTTACTGGCGAATCTAAAGATGCCAACCATGCCAGCTGGATCGATGTGCTTTCTTTTAACTGGGGCGCAGCGCAGCCGGGAAATATGGCTGTGGGTGGCGGCGGTGGCGCCGGTAAAGTTAACTTTCAGGATTTAGCCGTGCAGGCCATTGTGGATAAAGGCACGCCCGCAATTCTGAAATTCTGCGCCAGCGGTAAGCACGTCAATAAGGTTGAGCTTTCTGTCTGTAAAGCCGGTGGTCAGCAGGTGGAATATTCAAAAATCGTTCTTGAAGATGTGCTGGTAACCCGCACCGAATTTACCGGCGTCGGTCAAACCGATACGGTACTGGTAAATTACTACTTCCAGGCCGCGAAAGTGAATTTCCATTACTGGGAACAGTCGAATCAGGGCACCAAAGGCGCTGAAACCAAAGCTGGCTGGGATATTAAACAGAATAAAGAACTCTGATAAAAAAGGAGTGGCAAGATGGCAGAAATTAACTCCATGATAAATGCCCTTCTTTCCGATCGGTCCCACTTTAATGAACAAGAAATACATACTATTATCGACTTCGTGAATGAACTCGATGATGACATGCTGTATCAGTTTGAAAATGCTGAAGAACGCAGCGTGATGTATAGCTATGAGCAATTACTGGCCAGCTCCCGCCCTGTTGGCGTCAATAACGGCGGGCGCGATCTGGAAATGGGATTACTCAATTCCGGACCGAATAATACTATTCAGAATAACCGGCAGTTCTTTGACCAGTATAATACCCGCGTTCCTCGTATGGGCGGGCGCGGGGGCAACATTTATAATGAAGCCACTAAAATCAGCTATGATTTTGCCGGTAAAATTATCACAGGGCTTGGCGGGATGTTTGGCGCGTCCGCCGGTGTCGCCGCGACGGTCACATCCGGTAGCGCCGCGGCAAACGCGGCTTCGTCCCTGGGCGTGCGCACCGCATTTCTGGCCGCAGGGGGTGTTTGCGGCGTCGTGGGCGGGGTACTGGTGCTCCTGCGCAATACGTTGTCGGACAGACAGACGGCGAATAACAAACGCTTTCTGGAAACCGTCAAAAAAGCCGTGAAAGTGCGTAATAAAGTGAATAAGTTTTTCGAAGAGACCAATAACAAGGTGGTGAAAGATCCGGCAAAGGCGAAAACACAGCTTGATTCCGGTCTGGCCTCACATCCGGCCCGCTTTGCGGCAGGCCCTGGCGGCTCGACGGTTTACGCCGATTTGTCGCCGGTCGAAAAACTCATCACCGAGGATTTCGCGACGCAGCACTATGATATCCGCTCAAAAGTGGTTATCAGTCGTGGCAATCCGTGGCACATCACGCTCAATACGCTGCGCGGCGGCACTAAGCAGTTTTCTCAGGAAGAGATGACCGTTCTGCAGAATATCGCAAGCCGGTTGTAAATGTGCGGCATGCGACGGGCAACCGTCGCTGTTGCTCTTTTTTTGGCGGTCCCGGCCAGGCCCGCATGCTTCCGTTATTCTCCTCAGGCTCATCATGATGAATCATAACCGGCGCAACATATGGCGCTGTCCCACTGCGCTGAACGCTACCCGCCGTACTTAAAGGTTTCTTTGCGCGTATCCTGGCGATACCCGTCACAGCGGCGGTGATTTTTTTACAACATTTTTATACGAGGGGCGGTTTAATAAGAGGATCTGTCAGTAGAATCTTTTGAGGCCTGGTTTTGCTACCGCACGCTCCTGCAAATTCTTCACGTCCCGCCATTGTCATCCATCTGTGTGGTTTTCTGGTGTTGCTCTACAGCTTTTCGATGCTGCCACCGATGCTCGTCGCGCTGTTTTGTAAGGATCGCAGTTACTTTTCCTTTCTGGTGACTTTCGTCACTTTCTTTGTGCCAGGTTGCGCCGCATGGCTTGCCACACGCCGCCAGATAGCGCCGCTTAAAACCCGCGACGGTTTTCTGATAATCGTTCTGTTCTGGATACTGTTTTCCCTTATCAGCGCGATGCCGTTCTGGCTCGATAACGCGCTCGGCCTGAACGCCGCGCAGGCGCTTTTTGAAGGCGTATCCGGGATAACGACGACGGGCGCCACCATCATGAATGATGTGAGCGGGCTTCCGAAGGCTTATCTTTACTACCGCGCGCAACTCAACTTTATCGGTGGTCTGGGCGTTATTGTCCTCGCGGTCGCCGTGCTGCCGCTGCTCGGAATAGGCGGCATGAAACTGTATCAGTCGGAGATGCCCGGCCCGTTTAAGGAAGAGCGCTTAACGCCGCGTCTTGCAGATACGTCGCGCACGCTCTGGCTTACCTATGTCTTGCTGGGAGCCGCCTGCGCCGTGGCTTACCGGATAGCGGGTATGCCGTGGTTTGACGCGCTGTGCCACGGGCTTTCTACCGTCTCTCTCGGCGGGTTTTCCACGCGCAATGAAAGTATTGGCTTTTATGACAGTTATCCGATCGAACTGGTGGCGGGGCTGTTTTCACTGTTATCCGCGGTAAATTTTACCGTCTGGTTCGTCGCCTTTACCCGGCGAACTTTAAAACCCTTTCGCCGCAACGCCGAACTGCACTTTTTTCTTCTGGTCACGCTGATTATCGTGCTGCTGACCGCCTGGCAGGTCTGGCATAAGGGGATGTACGACCTGACAGGCAGCCTGGTTCATGCCTTCTTTCTGGCAAGCTCAATGATTACTGACAACGGCCTTGCGACGTCAGACTATGCGAGCTGGCCTGCGCACACTATCGTCATGCTGTTGCTGGCGAGCTTTTTTGGCGGCTGTGTGGGCTCAACCTGTGGGGGCATTAAAGCGCTGCGCTTTCTGATCCTGTTTAAACAAAGCCGTAATGAGGTGCATCAGCTGGCGCATCCGCGGGCAATCCTCAGCCTGCATATCGGTCAGAGCGTCGTGAATGAGCGTGTGCTGCGCTCGGTATGCAGCTTTTTCTTTCTCTACATGCTGGTCAGCATTCTGTTTATCTGGGCGCTAACTTCAATGGGATATGATCTGTTAAGCGCCTTCGGTACGGTAGCCGCCTGCATCAATAATATGGGGCTTGGGTTCGGCGTGACGGCGGCGAGCTTCGACACGCTCAATGACGGCGCGAAATACCTGATGTGTCTGGCGATGATTCTGGGGCGGCTTGAGATCTATCCGTTCCTGATCCTGCTCTCGCGGTTTTTCTGGCGCGCCTGAGCCCGGCGGTCAACGGCTCCGCCTGAAAAGGAGCCGTTGATTAAGGTTCAACTGCATCAGGGCGCAGGCGGAATGACAATCTCGCCATCTTCTTTGGTAAACGGGCCTTGCTGCGGATCGGGCAGAAGGGCCAGCACCGCTTCTGAGGGACGGCACAGCCGGGTGCCAAGCGGCGTCACTACGATCGGACGGTTAATCAGTATCGGGTGCGCCAGCATCGCGTCCAGCAACTGCGCATCACTGATTTTCTCATCGTCCAGCCCGAGCGCCTGATACGGCTCGACATTTTTACGCAGCAGCGCCCGCACGCTAATTCCCATCTCCGTAATCAGCGTTTTCAGTTCGTCGCGCGTCGGCGGCGTGTCCAGATAAAGAATAATGGTCGGCTCCACGCCGCTGTTGCGGATAAGGCCAAGCGTGTTGCGCGAGGTGCCGCAGGCCGGGTTATGGTAAATCGTAATCGGGGTCATCAGGATTCTCCGTCAGGGCGCGTTTTGCCGCACCCTGGACCAGGTTAAAAAGAGAGACGCAGGGCGAGGGCGGCAAGCGTCACCAGCAGCACCGGCAACGTCATGACAATACCGACCCGGAAGTAATAGCCCCAGCTCATCGCAATATTTTTCTGCGCCAGCACATGCAGCCACAGCAGCGTGGCGAGGCTGCCGATTGGCGTAATCTTCGGGCCTAAATCGCAGCCGATGATATTCGCGTAAATCATGGCGTCCTTAACGACGCCCGTGGCGGCGCTGCCGTCAATAGAGAGCGCGCCGACCAGCACCGTTGGCATATTATTCATTACAGAGGAGAGCGCGGCGGTCAGAACGCCCGTCCCGAGCGTCGCGCCCCAGATCCCGTGCTGCGCGAAGAGGTTAAGCAGGGTGGAGAGATAACCGGTCAGCCCGGCGTTGCGCAGGCCATACACCACCAGATACATGCCCAGCGAGAAAATGACGATTTGCCACGGCGCGCCTTTCAGCACTTTGCGCGTATCGATAACGTCTCCCTGACGCGCGACGAGCCAGAGCACTACCGCCGCCACGGCGGCGACCAGACTCACCGGCACGCCAAGCGGCTCCAGCGCGAAAAAGCCCACCAGCAGCAACACCAGAACCAGCCAGCCGGTCATGAAGGTACGCCGATCGCGGATTGCCGTCTGCGGCGCGCTAATTTTCTCACGATCGTATGTCGCCGGAATGGCTTTGCGGAAAAACAGGTGCAGCATCACCAGTGAAGCCGCTACCGAGGCGAGGTTTACCGGCACCATCACGGCGGCGTAATCGCTGAAGCCGAGCGAGAAAAAATCCGCCGTCACGATATTCACCAGATTCGAGACCATCAACGGCAGGCTGGCGGTATCGGCGATAAAACCTGCCGCTATCACAAACGCCAGCGTCGCGCCGCGGCTGAAGCCGAGCGCCAGCAGCATCGCGATAACGATGGGGGTGAGGATCAACGCCGCGCCGTCATTGGCGAACAGCGCCGCCACCATGGCGCCCAGTAAAATTATCAAAGTAAACAGCCGGGTCCCTTTACCGTTGCCCCCGCGCGCCACGTGCAGCGCCGCCCAGCGGAAGAAACCGCACTCATCTAACAGCAGGCTAATGATAATCACGGCGATAAACGTCGCAGTGGCGTTCCAGACAATATCCCATACCACGGGAATATCGCTGATGTGCACCACGCCGGTGAGCAGCGCCAGCGCCGCGCCCGCCGATGCGCTCCAGCCAATGCCGAGCCCTTTCGGCTGCCAGATAACCAGAACCAGGGTCAGGATAAAAATCGTACCCGCCAGAAACATACCGCTCTCCTTGACTGAACAAACACGGCTTTTGCGCCGAAGTAAGAACTAACAAATATGATAAATCATATATGTACAGGAAAATTTTTTAGCCGCAATGTCTGCCGTTTGACGCGCTTTGCGCGACCAGAGACGCGATGACCTCCCGCTGGCATAAAAACGCCTGTTCGATCACTGCGGCAGCCCAGGCGGGCATGTGCGGCGAAAGCCGGTAGTGGATCCATTTGCCGTCGCGGCGATCGCTGAGAAGACCGCTGTCGCGCAGCAACGCCAGATGGCGGGAGATTTTAGGCTGGGAGAGGTTTAACGTGGCCGAGAGCTCGCAAACGCACAGCTCGCCCTGCGCGCGCAGCAGCAGCGCCAGATGCAGTCGGGTGTCGTCAGCAAGCAGTTTAAACAGCTGTAGCGGTGTAAGCGACGCCATATAGCCCTCTATAAATCGTGGAGGGCAGTGTGGATCGCTCAACGCGTGGCGTCAACAACATATTCGATTTAACGAATATGTCTGGCGGATTAGTGATAGTCCCGCTGTGCCAGCACCGTCTGCAACTGCGCGCGCGCCTCGCCCTGCAGGCTCAGCAGCGGCTCCGGCAGGCAGGGCGCCGCGACGCGCCCGGACAGCTCCGCGGCCGCCGCAATGACCCGCAAACTGCCGTGACGGCGGAACAATGTCCAGAGCGGTTCAAATGCCCCGTTGAGTGCGGCGGCCTGCGCCGCGTCACCCGCGAGCGCGGCGTCGGTCAGCGCGCGGATGTCGCGCGGCCAGAGCCCGGCGGTGACCGAACAGAACACATCGGCGCCCGCCAGCAGCGCATCGGCGGCCTGATGATCGCCACTGGTGCCAAGGGTGACGGTGGCCGGGATCTCGCGGCGCAACGCGGCGATTTTCGCTGCCGCCCCGGCGGCATCGCTGAACGGGCTGAGTTTTATCGAGCCGATGTTAGGCAAGCGCGCCACGGCGCACAGTAAGTCCTGGGTAAAGGTGAAACCCGTGGTGGCAGGGTTATCATAAATACACAGCGGCACCGAGACGGCGCGCGCGACACGCTCATACAGCCGGTATGCCTCTTCCTGGCTGAGCGGCTGATAGGAGAGCGGCGCGAGCAGCAGCCCGCGCGCGCCGGCGCGCTGGGCGTCATCGGCGAGATCCAGCATCTCTTCCAGACGCAGCGCGCTGATGCTGGTCATAACCGGAATATCGCCTGCCGCGTCTGTGGACAGCGCCGTGAGGCGGGCGCGTTGCTCGCGGGAGAGGTAGGCATAGCTGCCGGTAGAGCCGAGCGGCGCGATGACATTCACCCGCGCCGCCGCCAGATTTTCAATCAGCGACACAAAAGTTTTTTCATCTGGCTTGCCATTAACGAGCGGCGTCAGCGGAAAAGCAGCGAGACCCTTAAACATAATGCTTCCTTATTCAGTTAATCATCAGCGCGCGAATTTTTTTGAGCACGCCACACAGAGGATCACTCCCAGCGTCACGGCCAGCATCAGCGGGCTGACGTGTTCATTCAACAGCGTCGCGGCGAGCGCGAGGCCGAGAAACGGCTGTAACAGCTGAAGCTGTCCGACAGCGGCGATCCCGCCTGCGGCCAGCCCGCGGTACCAGAATATAAAACCTATCAGCATACTAAAGAGCGATACATAGGCCAGCGAAATCCAGGCCGCAGGCGCCACCGCGCTGAACGTGGCGGGGCGCGTCAGCCAGGCGGCGCCCGGCATCAGCGGCAGCGCGAGGATCAGCGCCCAGCCGATCACCTGCCAGCCGCCGAGCTGACGCGACAGCGCCGCGCCTTCCGCATAGCCTAAACCGCACAGCGCCACGGCGGCCAGCATCAGCAGGTCGCCCCGTAACGAGACGCGCACCTCGCCGGTGAGGGCAAAGCCCGCCACCAGCAGGCTCCCCATAACGGAGAAGATCCAGAACGCCGGGCGAGGGCGTTCGCCGCCGCGCAACACGCCGAAGAGCGCCGTCGCCAGTGGCAACAGACCGATAAATACCATCGAATGCGCCGAGGTCACGTGTTGTAGCGCCAGCGCGGTCAGCAATGGAAAGCCCACCACCACGCCTGCGCAGACGACGGCAAGCGACACCGCCTGCCGCGGCGTCGGGCGCGTTTCCCGGCGCAGCATCATCAGCAGCAGCGCCAGCCCGCCTGCGATGGTGGCACGGGCGAACGTCAGAAAAAACGGCGAGAAATCCAGCACCGCGACGCGCGTGGCGGGCAGCGAACCGCTGAAAATGACAACGCCCAGCAGACCATTCAGCCAGCCTGCCCACGGGCCCGGACGGGACGGATTTTCCATTTCACTCTCCTGATAAACCGCTCACATTGACGACTGCCAGTGTAGGGCGCTAGATTCATGACAATCAAAAAATTGTCATGGATACATTACCGTGAAAGCGCGCTACAAAGTTCTCGTCGATCGCTACGCTGCGGCTATCCGCAGCGGTGAGTTAACCGCAGGCGCAAAGCTGCCGACGCACCGGCGGCTGGCGGCGGAACACCATGTCTCGCTCGCCACGGCGACGCGCGTCTATGCCGAGCTGGAGGCGATGGGACTGGTGAGCGGCGAAACGGGGCGGGGCACGTTTGTGCGGGATATTGCGCTGCCGCCGGGGCTGGGTATCGATCAACACGCCGTAGCAGCGGATGCGCTGGATCTGAGTTTTAACTATCCCGCGCTGCCGGGACAGGCTGAACAGCTGCGGGACGCGTTGCGCCAGCTGGCTTCGGCCGGGGATATTGACGCGCTGTTGCGCTATCAGCCCCACGCCGGGCGGGCGAAAGACCGGGAGACTATCGCCGCGTATCTGGCGGGCGCAGGGCTGAATACCGCTCCTGAGAACGTGCTGGTGGTGAACGGCGCGCAGCATGGCCTCGCCGTGACGGTAATGAGCCTGCTGCGGCCCGGCGATGTCGTGGCGGTGGACGCGCTTACCTATCCTGGTTTTAAAGTGGCCGCGCAGTTGTGTCATTCTGAGCTGGCGGCGGTGCCCTGTACCCCGCAGGGGCCCGATCTGGCGGCATTGCAGGCGCTCTGTGAAAAGCGTCGCGTGCGGGCGGTTTACACGATGCCGACGCTGCATAACCCGCTCGGCTGGGTAATGACGCCGCGCCAGCGACGGGCGCTGGTGGCGATCGCCCGGCAATACGATCTGTTACTCATCGAAGACGCGCCTTACGCCTGGCTGGTGAAGCCCGCGCCGGTGCCGCTCGCGGCGCTGGCGCCGGAGAGAACGGTGTATGTTACGGGGTTTTCAAAGAATATCGCGACGGGCCTGCGCGTCGGCGCGGTGGTCTGCCCGCCGCGTTTTCAGAGCATCTTCGAGCGCACCATCCGCGCCACCGCCTGGAATACGCCTGCGCTGATGACGACGCTGGTATGCGACTGGCTGCGTGACGGCACGGCGAACCGGTTTGAAGTGCTGAAGCGCCGTGATGCGCGGGCGCGCCAGCGTATCGCCCGGGAGGCGCTGGCGCCGCTTGAGATCATGAGCCACCCGTCCTCTTATTTTCTCTGGCTGCCGCTTCGGGAAGGCGTACGGGCCGAGCAGGTGGCGCAAAAACTGCTGCAGAAAAAGATTTCGGTATCCACCGCCGAGCCGTTCAGCGCCTCGCTCCATACGCCCCACGCGATACGTCTCGCGCTCGGCTCTTTACCGCTGGAGACACTGCGCAAGGCGCTCGACACGATCCGGGAAACGATACTGTATGAGGAGAATCTGTAGCGCCACGAGGCTGGGCTAAGCGTTGCGGTGGAGGGCCACCCGCAAAGGCGGCCCTTTTTATTACTTACAGGCTACCAGATCGGCCATCTGTTCAGGGTCAGGCAAACCGACGATCTGCTGGAGCAGCTTGTCTTTGTTCAGATAGTAAATCGCGGGCGTACCGTTCGCGCCCAGTTGCGCCATCAGTTGCTGGTTATACTGGATCTGCTTAAACGCTGCGGGCGAGGTTTTCTCCGGCAGCGCCGGTTTGGTCTTACCGGCTGAGCTTTCCAGCGCCTGCCAGGTTTTTTGCGGATCGTCAGAGGCCAGCACCGCCGCGGCATAGCGCCCGCTGTCCGGGCGGATCACGCCCACCAGCAGGGTTTTCAGGCTAATGCTTTTATCCTTGAGGTGCGGCTGCGCCTGCTCCCAGAACTTGTGGCAGTAAGGGCAGAAGGGGTCTGCGAAGACCACCACCTTGCACGCGGCCTGGTCACTGCCTTCCTTAATGCCCTTCGCCTGATCCAGCGCTTTCCACATTTCGCGGCCCGCCGGGATATACAGCTCGTCGTTAAAGAGCTTTTCGCTGAGATTATTCCCCTTCTCGTCATACATATAGCCAGCGATGACATGCTTTTTATCCGGCGTCAGATAAAGCGTCACGCCGGTGTCCTGATATTTCCCAAGCCAGGCCTGGACACCGCCGGGCGCGCTAAAGGGTTTGATAATCGTAATGCCCTGTTTCTCCATCTGTTTGACCGGCTCTGGTAAATCGTCAGTCTGCGCCTGCGCATGGAAAGCGGCGAGCAGAGCGCCCGTCATCAGCATCTTTTTCATTGGCTATCCTTATTTATCGCCTGAGAGGCAGCCGCGCCGGCGTTATCCAGCGCGACTCAGCCGCGATCGTCTTTCGGCCCCAGAAAGTAGAATGCGAAGGGAAGCGAGATAATAAACGAGAACGGCACGCTGTAAATCAGCACCCAGGCGCCCTGCATGATAAACATCGAAGAACTCCACTGTTCCATCGGCATGTTGTACTGCTCTTCAACCCCCTCAAACGTGACGCGTGAGACGACCGTCAGTACGGTGATGAATACAATCACCAGCGCCGTCAGAAATTTTTTCCCGTCGGGGGTGCGCAGTTTTTCCAGCATGATGCTCTCCGGTTTGTTTTTCCCGCAGTGAGCGTGCGTTTGTGCCGGGTGGCAAGGCCATATGGTTGCATAAACAGCGGGAATGAAAAGTGGCGCAAGTGTATCGTAAATGGCGGGTAAATGTTACGGTCCGGAGGTGTATGTGGCGGCGCGAGGGAGACTTTTAATGGTGCGTGTAATCTATCTTATGTTAAATAAACACATTGCCGCGGTAATTTCAGGTTAATCCGTTGTCTCTCATTTCCCAGGGAACACGATTGAAAGAGCCAGTAACCCTGACTCAGAGAAAGAAAAATATGCCCGTCTCCTGTGGGAAAATGATTTCAGAAGCTGACATCCAGCGTCTGGAAAAAACATACCGCCTCAGATACCCGATCATGATGAGTGCGGAAATCTTTACAGGCTAAGCGACACGTTTACTGCATTTTTTGAAATGATTTCCGAACAAACGCTTGCGCACGGAATGCACGTCAATCGTGACCTGTAACATCCCTGACTGACGCCGCCGCGCCATTTTCCGCGCCAGCGCGCAGCCAGAAATGGTACTATCTTACTCATAACGCCCTGTCCCGGCAGGCATTAACACCACCATCAGGAACGCCTTATGAGTAATGATATCCCGATCAAGTTTTATGACATCGCTGACGAGTACGCGACGGAAACGGCGTTGCCGGTAAGCGACGCGGATCGCGATCGCCTGGCGCACTACTTTCAGCTGTTGATCACCCGTTTGATGAATAACGAAGAGATTAGCGAAGAAGCGCAGCACGAGATGGCGAGCGAAGCGGGCATCGCCGAAGCGCATATCGATGAGATTGCGAACTTCCTGAACCAGTGGGGCAACGAGTAACGCCCCTGCGCCACTCAGTCTCAGCGAAAAGAAACGGCCCCTGTGCGGGGCCGTTTTGCATTACCGTTTTTAACTACACAAAGTGGATGTGCTTCTTGCCGTGATGCGGCGAAATTTCAATGCGCGCCTCTACTTTAAATACCTCGCGAAGCATCGCCTCCGTCAGCACGTCATCCGGCGTCCCGCTCGCCACAACCTGCCCGCTCTGCATCACAATCAGCGCGTCGCAGAACATCGCGGCGTGGTTGAGATCGTGCAGCGCCACAATGCTTGTCACCGGCAGCTCGCTGATGAGCCGCATCAGGTGCATCTGATGATGAATATCGAGATGGTTGGTCGGTTCATCCAGCAAAATCTCGCCGGGCGACTGCGCCAGCGCGCGGGCGATGTGTACGCGCTGACGCTCGCCGCCGGAAAGATGCTGCCACCCTTCGTCGCGGCGGTCGAACATGTCCACGCGCTCCAGCGCCTGGCGCACGATCTCGTCATCCTGATGCGTCCAGGGCGAGAGCGGCGAATGGTGCGGAATACGCCCGAGCTTCACCACGTCGCGCACCCGAATATTGGCGTCCGTCATCGCGTGCTGTTCAACGAACGCCACGCGCTGCGCCAGCTTTTTCCTGGACAACCGCGCGATGTCGCCCTCGTCCAGCAGCACCCTGCCCGCATCCGGGCGGCGGAGCCCGGCCAGAATGCGCAGCAGCGACGATTTTCCGGAGCCGTTCGGGCCGAGCAGGCCGAGCGTCTGCCCGGTCGGCACGCTCAGCGACACGTTATTCACGATGCGCTTTTTGCCTGCCGACCAGCTGATATTTTCCGCGCGGATGCTCATGAGAATCTCCTTGAGCGATACAGGATCACCGCAAAGAACGGTACGCCGACCAGCGCGGTCACCACGCCCACCGGCAGGCTCTGCGGCGCTATCAGCGTGCGCGAGGCGATATCCGCCAGCACCATCAGGATAGCGCCCATCATCGCGCAGGCAATCAGTAACCGGCGATGCAGCGGCCCGAAGAAATAGCGCATCACGTGCGGCACCACCAGCCCGACAAAGCCAATTGAGCCCGCCATACTGACGATGGCCGCCGTCATCAGCGCCGTCACCGCGAAGAGGATCAGGCGCACGTAACCGACCGGAATGCCGAGCGAGGCCGCGGCATCATCGCCAAAGGTAAAAGCGTCCAGGGCTTTGGCGTGCCACAGGCAGACTGCCAGCCCAAGGACAACGACCGCCAGCACCAGTTGAAACTCCGGCCAGCGCACGCCGCTGAAGCTGCCGAGCAGCCAGAACATGACATCGCGCGCCTGCTGGGCGCTGGCGGCGGTGCTGATGGTATAGGCAGTAATCGCGTTAAAAAGCTGAGAGGCGGCGACGCCTGCCAGGATGGTGCGTTCATTGCCGCCGCGCGCGCCGTTGGTCAGGAGGGCGACGAACGCAAACGCGGCGAACGCGCCGGTAAACGCGCCCGCAGAGAGCGATACCGCCCCGCTGCCGATGCCGAGCACCACGACCGACACCGCGCCGGTCGACGCCCCGGCGGATACGCCGAGCACGTACGGTTCCGCCAGCGCGTTTTTCAGCAGGCTTTGCAGCACCGCGCCGCAAATGGCCAGCCCCGCGCCGCTACATGCGGCCACCAGCGCCCGGCTGAGACGGAAATCCCAGATGACCGTCTCATGGATGCGGTTGAGCGGAACGGTTGTCAGCCCGAGTTTATTGGTCACCGCCGCAAAGGTGGTTTGCAGAGGAATGGAGAGCTCGCCGATGCCCACGCTCAGCGCGATCACCAGCGCGAGCACAACCACAGAGAGCGCCAGCCATATCAGCGCAGGCCAGCGTCGGGTGACGGTTAAAGAGACTTCCGCCATCAGTTCAACCCGAGCTTCTCAAGCTGCGCCGCCACCTGCTCCGCGCCGTAGAGCGTGCGGATGGTCGGGTTCATCGCCTGGCCGTCCATCACCACGATATGGCCCTTTTTCACGGCGTCGAGCTGACTGACCGCTGGATCGGTTTTCAGAAACTGGATTTTCGCGTCGGCGTTATCCAGCGCCCAGCGGTTGCGGTCGAGGCTTGAAACAACAATCACATCCGGGTTGGCGGCGATGATGCTCTCCCAGCTGAGCGTCGGCCACTCGCTTTCAGAGGTAATCGCGTTATGACCGCCCAGCAGGTGCGCGATGTAGCCTGAGGCGCTGTTTTTGCCGCCGACGTAGGCGTCTGCCGACGGCGACGCGCTGGAGAACCAGAAGAGATATGAGAGGTTTTTATGATTTTTGCCGAATTTCGCTTTCAGGGCCGCTTCGCGGGCTTTGAAATCTTTGGTCAATGCTTCGCCGCGCGACTCCACGTTGAAAATTTTCGCCAGATCGTCAATCTCTTTATACAGCAGCGTCATATCCCACAGCTGTTTACGGCTGCCGTAGATGTCGCGGGTATCTTTGGTGGTGACGCACATACCCGGCGAGAGATAACTGTTCACACCCACCGCCGCGAAATCTTCACGCTTCGCCACTTTGCTGTCCGGGCCCAGCAGCAGCGGGAGCTGTGCGGCGACAAAATCCGGGTTCTGCGCGAGGATCGACTCCAGCGTCGGGATCTCGACCGTCAGCAGTTTGACTTTTTCATTCTGTTTCGCGAGCTGCGGCAGGACTTTTGTGGGCCAGAAAGCGCTGGCGGCCATTTTGTCTTCCAGACCGAGCAGCAGCATGATCTCTGCGGTGTTCTGCCCGAGCGCCACCACGCGCTCCGGCGCCTGGGTGAAAGTGACTTTCATCCCGCAGTTATCAAGGGTCAGTGGGTATTGCGTGGCCAGGACGGGGGCCGAGGCGGCGCAGAGCAGGCCGAGCGCCAGCGCGGTTTTGACTAAAGCATTCATCAACATCAACCTTAACGTGTTTTTATCGCCGCGTGCCGCATGGAAATGGTTACGGGCCGGACAAATTAGAATATGTATTATGTAAATGAAAATCATTCTTAAGAGGAGGTCTTATACCGGGGCAGTTATGCGAAGTCAATATCGTCTCGCCGTCGGTTTTCGTCAGGCAAAAGTTGCCACAGGCGGCGCAAATATGTTTTAAGAGAGCCCTTACTTTTTCTGAACAGTTATGCGGTCTTCATGTCCACTCACGCACCCCCTGCCGCGAGGCACACTTCTCCTTATCTGCTCTCCGCCAGCCAGCTGGTGTTTAACATCGGTTTTTACGCGGTGGTGCCGTTCCTGGCTATCTATCTGCGCGACGACATGCTGCTCTCCGGCGGGCTTATCGGCGCCATCATCGGGCTGCGCACGTTTTCGCAACAGGGCATGTTCCTGCTGGGCGGCGCGCTTTCCGACCGCTACGGCGCGCGCGCCATTATTCTGTGCGGCTGCGTGGTGCGCATTACGGGCTATCTGTTGCTGGCGCTGGGCGGCTCGCTGTGGGCGGTGGTGCTCGGCGCGTGTCTGACGGGCGTCGGCGGCGCGCTGTTTTCGCCGTCGATTGAATCGCTGCTGGCGCAGGCCGGTACGCGCAGCGAGGCGGAAGGCAAACGCAGCCGCGCCGAGTGGTTCGCGCTGTTTGCGGTGTGCGGCGAACTGGGCGCGGTGCTGGGCCCGGTGCTTGGCTCGCTGATGGCTGGTTTTGGTTTTAAAACGATGGCGCTGGCGGGCGCGGGCGTGTTTATCGTCGCGCTGGCGGCGCTCTTTGTACTGCTGCCCCGCACGCCGCATCGCGATGGGCCGCTGCACATCGCGCCCTGGTGGCAGACCTTTCATCAGCCGCGCTTTGTGGCGTTTATCCTCGCCTACAGCGCCTATCTTTTCAGCTACAACCAGCTGTACCTGGCGCTGCCGGTGGAGCTGCGCCGATCCGGCAGCAGCGATGCCGCGCTCGGGCCGCTGTTTATTCTCGCGTCGCTGTTGATTATCACGCTGCAACTGCCGCTCGCGCGCGTCTCGCGCCGTATCGGGGCCGCGCGCATGTTGCCGCTGGGTTTCGGGCTGCTGGCGGCCTCGTTTGTCAGCGTGGCGCTGTTTGCCCCGCTCCCGCCCTTTGCCGGCTGGCTGCGGCTTTTGCCTGCCGCCTGCATGGTGACGCTCCTGACGCTGGGGCAGATGATTATCGTCCCGGTGGGTATGGATCTCGTCCCTCGCTTTGCCGCGGGCCGTAATCTGGGCGCGCACTACGGCGCGCTGGCCTCAATGGGCGGCGTGGCGGTGCTGGCCGGGAATTTCCTGCTGGGCGGCACACTGGATAACGCGCTGACGCCGGGCGCGCAGGCAGCGGTGCCGTGGCTCCTGCTGGCGGTATTCCCGCTGTGCAGCGCGCTGGCGATGGCGGTGTTATGTCGCTTTTACGCGCCAAAGGGGTAAGGCGCGTCGTCTGGTTATTAAATGCCCATAGCCGCGCTGGCTCACGTTTTTCAGGAGGATATATTGAGCTGGTGAATAAAAGTGCTAAGGTGAGATGACTGGATTGTCACTGCTGCGGCAGGCAAAACCTGATTTCTGGCGCTCGCCGGAGGTCAGGTTTTTTTGTTTCCGGGGTTCGGATGAAGATCGCCAAAATTCTTAATAACAATGCCGTGTTTGTGCTGGATGCGCAGGGGCGCGAGCAGGTCGTGATGGGCCGCGGCCTGGCCTTTCAGAAGCGTACAGGCGACGAGCTCGACGCCACGCGCATTGAAAAGGTATTCGCGCTGCAAAGTGATGAACTGGTGCGCCGCCTCGGTGAATTGCTGGGCCAGATCCCGCTGGAGGTCATGACCACCTGCGATCGCATTATCGCGCTGGCCGCTGAACGGCTCGGCCGGTTGCAGGACAGTCTCTATGTGACGCTGACCGACCACTGCCACTACGCCATTGAGCGCCAGAAAAAAGGCCTGGCGATAAAAAACGTGCTGCTGTGGGAGATAAAACGACTCTACCCAAAGGAGTATGCGCTGGGTCAGGAGGCGAGGGCCATGATAGCCCGGCGGCTCAATGTGGAACTGCCCGAGGATGAAGCCGGATTTATCGCGCTGCATCTCGTGACGGCGCAGCTCAACAGCGAAATGCCCGAGGTTATGCACGTCACCCGTGTGATGCAGGAGATCCTGCAACTGGTGAAATATCAGCTTCAGCTGGAATACGATGAAGAGTCGCTGAGCTATCAGCGCTTCGTCACGCATCTGAAGTTTTTCGCGCAGCGGATGCTCACCCGCACCGTGGTGGCGGATGACGATCTCTCGCTGCATTCGGCCGTCAGGGATAACTACCCGCAGGCCTGGCGCTGCGCGGAGAAGATTTCCGGGTATCTCAGTAAAAGCTACCAGCGCGAGCTGACAGCGGAAGAGATGATGTTTCTCGCGATACATATCGAGCGGGTAAGAAAAGAAGGGCGTTAAGCCCGGGCCTGTGGGCCATAAAAAAGGATTGTGACTGCTTCGGCAGGCAAAACCTGAGCGCGGCACCCGGTAAACGGGCGCTGCTCTCGGGTTTTTTTATGTCTAAAACTCAGTTAACGCATTGAAGGAAAACGGAATGGACTATCAGGCATTAGCACAGGATATTCTCGCCCGGGTGGGCGGCAAAGAGAATATCAGCAGCGTCATCCATTGCGCCACGCGTCTGCGCTTCAGGCTTAAAGATAACGGCAAGGCGGATGCGCAGGGCCTGAAAGCGCATCCGGGCGTTATCATGGTGGTGGAGAGTGGCGGTCAGTTCCAGGTGGTGATTGGCAATCATGTCCACGACGTCTGGCTGGCGCTCTGCCGCGAGGCGGGCATTGCAGAAGACGCTACGCCTGCGGCCGATGAGGCGCCGAGCGGCAGTTTGCTGGCGCGCCTTATCGATATTGTCTCCGGTATCTTTACGCCGTTCATCGGCGTGCTGGCGGCCTCGGGGATCCTGAAAGGGTTTCTGGCGATCGCGGTGGTCTGCGGCTGGCTCAACACCAGTAACGCCACCTACAAAATCTGGTTTGCCGCGAGCGACGCGCTGTTCTTTTTCTTTCCGCTGGTGCTGGGCTACACCGCCGGGAAAAAATTCGGCGGTAATCCGTTTATCACCATGACCATCGGCGGCGCGCTGACGCACCCGACGATGATTGCTGCTTTCCAGGCGAGCCAGCAGGCGGGCGCGCTGACAGAGACGTTTCTCGGCGTGCCGGTCATCTGGTTCAACTACAGCGCTTCCGTGATCCCGATTATTTTCGCCGCCTGGGTGAGCTGCTGGCTGGAGAAACAGGGCAACCGGCTCTTGCCCGCTGCGGTTAAAAATTTCTTCACCCCCCTGCTCTGCCTTGGCGTCACCGTACCGCTCACCTTTCTGATTATCGGCCCGGTCGCCACCTGGCTCAGCCAGATGCTGGCGAACGGCTATCAGTTTATCTACGCCTTCGCGCCGTGGCTGGCGGGCGCAGCGGCGGGCGCTTTGTGGCAGGTGTGCGTGATTTTCGGGCTGCACTGGGGGCTGGTGCCGCTAATGGTCAATAACCTGGCGGTGCTCGGGCAGGATTCGCTGTTGCCGATGCTGCTGCCGGCGATTATGGGCCAGGTGGGCGCGGCGCTCGCCATCTTTTTGCGCAGCCGCGACGCCCGGCAAAAAACGTTGGCCGGATCGTCCGTCACCGCCGGGATTTTCGGCATCACCGAGCCTGCGGTCTATGGCGTGAACCTGCCGCTGCGCCGGCCGTTTATTTTCGGCTGCGTGGCGGGCGCGGTCGGCGGCGCGATTGTCGGCTTCAGCCACAGCCATGTTTACTCATTCGGGTTCGCCAGCGTCTTTACGCTGGCGCAGATGATCCCGCCGGGCGGCGTGGATGCGACGCTCTGGGGAGGCGTGCTCGGCACGCTGACGGCGCTGGTGCTCGCCTGCGGGTTAACGCTCGTCGCCGGGCGGCCGGGGCGTACAGATGAGGCCGCCAGCGCTTCGGAAGACGCGCCGCAGAATGCCGCGCTGGCGCCGCTCAGCGGTACGGTGCTGGCGCTCGCCGACGTGCCGGACCCGACGTTCGCCAGCGGTCTGCTGGGCGCGGGCGCCGCGATAATCCCTTCCGATAACCAGGTGCGCGCCCCGTTCGCGGGCAGCGTGGCGTCGCTGTTTGAGACGCGCCACGCCATTGGTTTACAGGGCGATAACGGCATGGAGCTGTTGATCCATGTCGGCATCGACACCGTGAAGCTGGAGGGCAAACTGTTTACCGCCCATGTGCGCGTGGGCGATCGCGTGCAGCCCGGCGACGTGTTGATCACCTTCGATCGTCAGGCCATCCTCGACGCAGGCTATGATTTAACCACCCCGATTATTATCAGCAACAGCGACAGCTACCGCGCGGTCACCACGGTGGCGGCCACGGCCGTCAGTGCTGGCATGCCGCTGCTGGCCGCTGAACCGGCTTAATCAAAGGAGAACACCATGAACACTTTCCCGGACGGCTTTCTGTGGGGCGGCGCGGTTGCCGCAAACCAGGTGGAAGGCGCTTATCTTACGGATGGCAAAGGGCTTTCCACCTCTGACGTGCAGCCCCGGGGCATCCTGGGCCCGGTGGTTGAGCGCGAGCCTGGCGACCGCGGCATTAAAGATGTGGCGATCGATTTTTACCATCGCTACCCGAACGATATCGCGCTGTTTGCCGAAATGGGCTTCAGCTGCCTGCGTGTTTCCATCGGCTGGACACGTATCTTCCCGAACGGCGACGAGCACGAGCCCAATGAAGCGGGCCTGGCGTTTTACGATAAACTCTTTGACGAGCTGGCGGCGCATGACATTACGCCGCTGGTGACGTTGTCACATTATGAGATGCCCTGGGGGCTGGTTAAACAGTACGGCGGCTGGGGAAATCGCGAGACGATCGGTTTCTTCGAACGTTACGCGCGTACCGTGTTTACCCGCTATCAGAGCAAGGTTAAATTGTGGCTGACCTTTAACGAAATTAATATGTCGCTGCATGCGCCGATGACCGGCGTCGGCCTGCCGGAAAATAGCACGCAGGCGCAGATTTATCAGGCTATCCACCATCAACTGGTGGCAAGCGCGCTGGCGGTGAAGGCGTGCCACGAGATAATTCCGGACGCGAAAATCGGCAATATGCTGCTTGGCGGCCTGATGTATCCGCTCACCTGCAAGCCGGACGATGTCTTCGCGGCACTGCAGGAGAACCGCACCTGGCAGTTCTTCGGCGATATCCAGAGCCGCGGCGCCTACCCCGGCTATATGCTGCGTTATTTTCGCGACAACGGTATCTCGCTCGATATCACTAATGAAGACCGCGTGGCGCTGCGCTCGACGGTCGATTTCATCTCCTTCAGCTACTACATGACCGGCTGCGTGACGACCGACGAGGCGCTGAACCAGCAGGCGCGCGGCAACATCCTGAATATGGTGCCGAACCCGCATCTGCAAAGCTCTGAGTGGGGCTGGCAAATTGACCCTGTCGGGCTGCGCACGCTGCTGAATGTGCTCTGGGATCGCTATCAGAAACCGCTGTTTATCGTCGAAAACGGTCTTGGCGCGAAAGACCGCGTGGAGGCTGACGGCGCCATTAATGACGACTACCGCATCAATTACCTGAACGATCATCTGGTGCAGGTGCGGGAGGCGATTGAGGACGGCGTGGACGTTTTAGGCTATACGAGCTGGGGGCCGATTGATCTGGTGAGCGCCTCGAAAGCCGAGCTGTCGAAACGTTACGGCTTCATTTATGTTGACCGCCATGACGATGGCAGCGGCACCCTAGCCCGTACGCGTAAGAAAAGCTTTTACTGGTATAAAGACGTGATTACCAGCAATGGCGCCTCGCTGCGCTGAGGCCTGTGGAACCGTGGCGGGCTGTTGCGCTCGTCGCGGTTTTTTTCTTTTCCGGCAGGAGTTTTTTTTAGCAGCGGGTTAAAAAACAGCAGAATAATATTAGAAACGCTTAAGAATTTTCTTGGTTTATGAAACCGGTCTCAGCGGTGAAATCGATTTTTTTCATTATTTTGCCTTCTCCCGGCGCGCTTACATTTACTGATGCTTTCCTGACAATTTCTTCATAATTGTTTAAATAAGCGCACGAAAATGCAGGCAAAATAAACGGTAAAACACCGTTTTAAATAAAGATAATAAAAACACAGAAATAAAGTGCGTCAGTTATTTAACCAGAGTGGCGAAAATTACATCATTTAACTCTATGAAATTAAGGCTATTTTTTGGGGGAAGCGGAAGCGCTCTCAGCCCTGACAACGCTTCCGGGAGATGTGCTTAACGGCGCTTGCCACCGCGCGAGGGCAGCGTACGCGATTTCACCATAACCGTATGCTTATAAAAGGCATAGGCGATGATGACAACCAAAAAGACGATCAATGCTATGGTCATATTGACGATAACCTTCCTGATGGTATGACTATTTTAATAATGACGGTATATCATACATGAATCTATATTACGGATGCATCTTTATTATTTTGATGGCCGTTTAATCTGCGTTTAATAATATTCTGTTCCGCAATTCATAATCAATAGCCCCTGTAACCTGCAAGGTTTTATCCTGAGGCCATCATTGCGCACATCCATGGGGTAAAATTTCGCCTGCCGCTCCACGCTACCACAACCGCCAGGTTCAAATGTCATAGCAAAAATGGATGACGTCTCGTTTCTGCTTTCTTCTGTTCTTTCCCGCCGCGCTGACAATAAAAGATGCTACTTATTAAAATGTACCTTTGAAAAAGTAGCTTTACCGTCAGGCGAGCTTCAGGGGATAATCCTGTGACTTTTTACGAGATGCTGGCTTCTTTTTGCGCGGATGTTATGGGGTGATGATGACCGGACTGCCTGACGACCCTCTGCTGCCTGGTCCTTTTTCGGAGGCAGGCTTCAGCGATCCGCGGTCGCTTTCCGCAAGTGGCGAGGCGCGGCCGCTTAACCCGGCGATGGCGTATCTTATCAGTCTGCCTTCTGCGGCGAGCCGCCAGACCATGCGATCGTTTTTGCATATTGTGGCCGGGATGCTTGGCGCTGGCGCGTTGCAGCGCTGCCCGTGGGGCAGCCTGCGTCGCCACCATGTGCAGGGGTTGCTGGAAATGCTCTCGGCATCCGGGCGCGCGCCTGCCACGATCAATACCTATCTTTCCGCGCTGAAAGGCACCGCCCGCGAGGCCTGGATGATGAAGCTGATGGACACCGACAGCTATCAGCAGATCCTTGCCGTGCGCGCGGTGCGCGGCAGTCGCCTCACCCGTGGGCGAGCGCTTACTACGGAAGAGGTCCGCGCGCTGTTTGCTTTCTGTGAGCAGGATAAAAGCTGTAAAGGCCCGCGCGATGCGGCGATGCTGGCGGTGATGCTCGGCTGCGGGTTACGCCGCTCGGAAGTGGTCGGGCTGGATTATGAGAGTATCCTGGAGCCGGACCAGGCGCTGCGCGTGCTCGGCAAAGGCAATAAAGAGCGGCTGGCGTTTATGCCGGATACCGTCTGGCAGCGGCTCCGGCACTGGACCGATACCGTGCGCGGCGAGCACCCCGGCCCCCTGTTCACCCGCATTCGCGCCGGTGACGACGTCACCTCTGAGCGTCTGACCCCGCAGGCCGTATACCATATTCTGACCGAACGCCGCACGCAATGTGGCATTGATGATTGCGCGCCGCACGATCTTCGCCGCACGTTCGCCTCCATGATGCTCGATAACGGCGAAGATCTGATAACGGTACGCGACGCGATGGGCCATGCGAGCGTCACGACGACGCAAAAATATGACCGCCGCGGCGATGCCCGCCTGCGCCGCGCGGCGAGTAAAATTCGGCTTTAAAGAAAGTCGGGTGATGCCACACTGTTTCGCCCGACAAAATGCTACGCTCGCCAGGCAATTGAAAACGAATAACAACCAGGGACAGGTATGGTTTCTACACTGACATGGATTGACCACGACAGTCGGGCGCGCGAACGCACGCTTCGGATACTCGCACAATTTCAGGAAAAAGAGAGCCGTGATGAACTGGGCATCGGCACGGTGCGTGACAGTCTGGCGGACCTGCTTTTTCCCGGCACCAGCACCATCCAGACGCGGCTACGCTACATGCTTTTCGTTCCCTGGATTTACCGGGAGCTCGAAGAAAAAAAAGTGCCCGCCTCCCGGTTTGCTAACGCAGCGGATCAAGAAGAAAGAAATCTTGTTAAGCATCTCAAACTCGCCGATGACCACAATGGGATGTTCGGGAAAAACGCGGGTGGGGGCATTAAGCGTCTGCCCAGCTCCGTTTACTGGGCGGGACTGGGTGCCTGGCAAATCAGGCTGACGCCCTTTTCGCAAGGGCAGTATCACCAGCGGATCGATGACACTTATCGCCTGAAGGGCCGGATAGCTCGTCAGCAACGTCAGGCGCGCGAACGGCTTGATGACAGTAATCTCGAATCCGGCAACGTGCATAACTGGCATCTGCGGTTACCTATTAAGCCTGCTGAATTTCCTCAAGATGTGACGTTTATGCTCACGCGTGATGAGGCGGAATTTATTCGCGACCGCTTACTGGCCGCATGCCCTGAAAGTCTGCTGGCATTCCTGGCCTTGCAGAACGATTTGCCGATAAGTGCATATCCCTGGGAGCATCCTGATATCGCCCGCTTTTCCTCTGCGCATCAGGAAATGCTTTACCACGCCCGGCTCTTCTCTGAGATTATGCATGGCGCGGCGTTGTCCTATAACGTTCAGCTATCTGCGCTTATAACAAATACGGAGCTTTACGATGGTCACACGGAAAATTTCGGGCGCTGGCGAGATAGTCTTCCGCTCACGGAAATCAATCGCTGGAAAATAGACGATTTTTGGGCCCTGACGCACCGTGATGGTTATCAGATAACCCCGCAGACCCGTCGCTTTGTGGAGTCCTGGGTGCGGTGTATTCGTACCACGCCCGATGCTCTCCTGAAAGGCGATGCTCGTTCGCTGATTGAATTTCGGGAACGCAAATTAAAAGGGCCGCGTTCGCGATTTGCTAATAAACGCGCCCGGGAGCAATGGAGTGGTTACTCCGGCACAGGGCGGCTCAATTACCGCTGGACGACAGTCAAAACATTGCTCGCCGATTTGTATCAGGGACTGAATCAGGAGGCAGCATGCTGAGTCCGGATGCAAGAAGCCTGTATACCGCGGCGCTGACGCCACCGCCCGGTATGGTATTTGATGAAGCCCTCGCCACCACGTTTTCGCTGGATCCCACCAGTCTGCTCGAAGCTCCTGTCCATCTGGCGCTGATGGCAGCAGAGCATCAGGCGGCGCAGGACGCATTAGCGATTCTTGAATCCCTGCGCCGTTACTCCGGGCGCATCACGGTCTATGTTCAGCGTGGGCGCATCCAGTTGCCCGCAATCGCCAGACCAAACCCCCTGTTTAGCCTTCTTGAACCGATGGTTGTCGAAGTGAGCGCCCCTGAAGGGGGCGTTTTTCATCCGAAGATCTGGGTGTTGCGCTTTATCGATCCCGCTCAGGAAACCGTGATGTACCGCCTGATGGTGCTAACACGCAATATGACGACCGATCGCTCATGGGATCTCTCGCTCCAGCTTGAAGGCGTCATGGGGCGCAAAAAACGGACTGTGAATAAGCCGCTGGCATACCTGCTGCGCCTGCTGCCTGGTCTTGCCAGCAGAGGTATTTCTGAAGAGAAAACGGCACAGGCACAGCGTCTTGCCGATGAACTTTACCGCGTTGAGTGGGAATTACCTCCAGGATTTCAGGACATTGCCTTTTATTTGCCCGGTATTAAAGCATTCAACTGGATGCCGCCAGATTCACTGCGTATGGCCGTGATTTCACCTTTCTGTTCCGATGAAGCGCTGAAAACGCTGGTCCAAACCACCCAGCGTGCCGAGGTACTCATCTCCCGTCCTGAGACGCTGGCGGCATTAAAACCCAAAACATTGGAAGCGTTTGTCCGCACACGTCATCTGGACGAGGCCGCAGAAACCGACGATGGCGAAGAGGCTGACGCTGGCAACACCGCTGTATCTCTCGTCACCGGTCTGCATGCAAAAGTCTATATTTTTGAAACGCAATATTATTCCATTTACACCCACCTGGTGATGGGCTCCGCCAATGCAACTAATGCCGCGTTGAGAGCCGCAAAAAATATTGAGCTACTGGTTGAGCTGAAAGGTCGTCAGCGCGATATCGGCGGCATCGATCAACTGCTCAGCGAGGATGGCATGGGAGAGTACCTGGTGGATTTCCATCCCGGCGAGATGCCGCCTGTGGATTCTTGCGCTATTGCTGCCGGGGAAGCGCTGGAAAGCGCCCGCGCCTGTTTGGCCGCGCTGCCGCTGGCGCTTGTCTGCGAGCCGGTGGAGGAGAATCAGTGGCGGCTCACGCTAAAAGGCAGGTTGCCAGCGCTGGAGGATATCGCGTCGGTACGTGTATGGCCGGTGACGATATTACCTGAGCATGCGGTTTTTTTGCCAACAGAAGGTGCAGAAGGTTCCTTCCCGTTGGGATGCTTTTCTTTAAAATCCATCACCGGGCTGGTAGCGTTTGAACTTAATACCGTCCAGCCCGCGCTACGCGTCCGGTTTGTACTTAATCTGCCCGTTTCCGGCATTCCCGGGGAGCGCAATGCGGCGATCCTGCAAACGATTATCAGCAACCATGACGGCTTCCTGCGTTATTTACTGCTATTACTGGGCAATGATGATCCCGACTCAATGCTGCAGGAACGGCGCAGCATTGCTGACAGGTGGCTGGCTCGCCTTGCAGAGGGTGAGGATTTTCCTCTGCTGGAAATGCTAACACGCGCCGCGTGTCGAACTCCTGAACGTTTAAATGAGATAGCCTCGCTTGTCGGCGAGTTGCGCGAGGGTAACCAGGAGGCGGTGATCCCGCAGGATTTCCTTGAACTCTGGGCAGTATTTGAAGCCTCCATGGAGGAAGCGTATGTCTGATAAGCGATTTTCTGCCGGAACCGCGCTGGCTGCGCTGAAAGATTTTCAGCGCGATACGGTCGATTATGTGTTTGAACGGTTGTTTGGTGAAAACGGCACTTCCCGGTTTCTTGTCGCCGATGAGGTGGGGCTGGGGAAGACGCTAATCGCGCGTGGCGTCATCGCCAGAACGCTGGAGCACCTGCAGGTTAAAAAAGAACGTATTGATATTATCTATATTTGCTCCAGCGCAGCGATTGCCGCACAGAATCAACAAAGGCTCAATATCAGTGACTCAGAAGGATTCTCACTCTCCACCCGATTGACTTATCTGCCAAAGCAGGTCAGCGAACTGCGCAGGAACAAAGTCAATTTCATCAGCCTGACATCGGGCACAACGTTCGATCATACCGTAAGCCGGGAAGGGCATGCGGAGGAACGCGCCATTCTCTACCGGATCCTTTATAGTCTGCCACTGGGCCAGGGTGAGCGTCGCACACAGCTGCGAAAGGGGCTGTTAAATCTGCTTCAGGCGCGAATGGGGAAAGCGCGATGGCGCGCCGTCGCGCAAGGGATAAGAGCTGATGCGCTGGATGACGGCCTCTGCATAGCATTCCGGAGCGCCATACTTCAAGATACCTCGCTCTATGCAGAGCTCAAGCAGGGGTGTGAACGTTTTACGCATTACCGTGACAGCAGCAGGATCCCGGCAGACGATACGCAATTACGGCTGCGACTTATCATGGCGCTGCGCCAAAAACTGGCTTCTGTCTGTCTGGAAGCTTTACAGCCCGATCTGGTTATCCTGGATGAGTTTCAGCGCTTTCGTCATCTACTGGATGCCGACGACGACACCGCGCTGCTTGCCAAAGCGCTGTTCGAACAGCCAGACGCTCGCGTGCTGCTGCTTTCCGCCACGCCATACAAAATGTTCACGCTGGATAACGAAACGGAGGAGGACGATCATTACCCGGATTTCCTGCGCACGCTGTCGTTCCTGCTGCGTGAACCTGAGAAAGTGAATCACGTCAAAAATCTGCTTTCAGCGCACCGTGCCGCACTGCATCACGGTGCGCTTGAAGGTGAAAAAATGAAGCTTGAAGAGGCGCTTCTCCGGGTAATGTGCCGGACAGAAAGAATCACCGATACCCGCGATCATAATGCCATGCTCGTTGAGGTCCCCCGAATGGGAGCGCTGCTTGCGTCCGATATTCGGCATATCCGCGCCGTCGATGCGGTTGCGGCCTGTGTTAACGCAGGCGATCTGGTGGAATACTGGAAATCGACGCCCCATCTGTTCAATTTTCTTAAACGCTATGAACTGCGTAATAAGCTCGATGCCGCTATCGATGCGCCGTCGCAAGAGCTCTGTACTGCCCTTAACGCCGCCTGCGAGCAGTGGCTGACGCCCCATCAGCTTAGCGACTATCAACCGCTTGAGCCCGGCAACCCGCGTATGCGGATTCTCTTTGAAGACACTCTTGATAACGGGCTCTGGCAACTATTGTGGATGCCGTCATCGCTGCCATATTACGTGCCCGGTGGCGTCTGGAAAGACAAAGTCGATCTGACTAAAACGCTGGTATTCTCCTGCTGGAATGCAGTGCCGGATGCTATCGCCACGCTCTGTTCTTATGAGGCGGAGCGCCGGATGGTGAACGGCGCGTCGGTCAGCTATGAGGAACTTTATCAGAAGACCAAACCGCTGCTTCGGTTTGCAAAAGCCAGTCAGGACGAGCGTCTGACAGGTATGCCGGTGTTGGCCTGGCTCATGCCTTCGCCGGTGCTGGCAAAGGCGGTCGATCCTTTAATGATCGCCTGCGCTGAAGCCGACGGTCTGCCTGAAGTGGAAACGGTGCTGAAAAAAGCGCAAGCCAGATGCGCGGAGCTTATCGCCGCGCTGCCCCATAGTACCTTGCAGGGCAAAGCCGACCCGCGGTGGTATTGGGCTGCACCGGTGCTGCTGGATGCAGGTGGCGCTCTGTTAGCGTGGTGTAAAGATCCTCAGGGGTGGCGAGCACTGGTTGCTCCTGATACAGATGATGACACCCATTTCACCGCGCATCTCGAACAACTGGTCGATGCCGCCGAAGGGCGACTGACGCTTGGGCCGCAGCCGGACGATCTTGCGGAGGTCCTCGCTCTGTTCGCGCTTGGCGGGCCTGGTACCTGCGCATTGCGCGCGCTGCAACGACTAAGCCCTCAGCCTGACCGAGACGATGCTGCGTTGCTGACAGGTGCAGCGAAGATCGCCACGGGGTTTCGGACGCTGTTCAATATGCCCGAAAATATCGCTATGTTGCGCGGCGCGAGTGAAGAAACCTACTGGCGTTTAACACTGAAGTATGGCGTTAATGGCAATCTGCAATCCATGCTGGATGAATATGTTCACACGTTGCGCGAAGCGCCAGTAATACAGGAATCGGACCTTGAGGCGCAGGCGGAAATCATTTCGACGCATATACAATCGGTTTTATCGCTGCGCATCTCCCGGCTTCATCTTGATGCGCTGAATGCCAGCGATGACGGCTTTGAACGTGTTGAATTCTCTGCCCGTTGCCGTTTTGCGCTGCGATTCGGCGATATTCGGGATGACAATAACAATGCGCTGGTTCGCGCTGAAGGTGTGCGTGATGCCTTCAATTCGCCGTTTCGCCCGTTTGTCCTTGCCTCCACGTCAATTGGTCAGGAGGGTCTCGATTTTCATACCTGGTGCCACGCGGTAATGCACTGGAACCTTCCGGCGAATCCGGTCGATCTGGAACAGCGCGAAGGGCGGGTGCATCGCTATAAGGGACATGCGGTAAGAAAAAATGTCGCCCATGCTTATGGCATTATGAGTCTTAAAGACTATAAAGGCGGCGATCCCTGGCAATCCCTTTTTGCGCAGGCGGCGCAGGACAGAACGCCATCCCAGTCCGAACTTATCCCCTACTGGATTTTTGAGAATGGGCCAGCGCGTGTGGAACGCCGTATTCCCCTGCTGCCTTACAGTCGGGAGGTCGGGAAACTCAGACGGCTCAAACAGGGACTGGCATTGTACCGTCTGGCCTTCGGGCAGCCGAGGCAGGAGGATTTACTTTCAAGCCTTAATCGCAACAGCCAGATTTCTGAAAAAGAGATTGCCGGACGATTGATCTCACTCAAACCGCCCGGTAACAGGTAACGCGCCTTACGGCGCAATCTCCCGTCCGCGATAATCGATAAACCGGCACTCCAGATTATCCAGCGCGGCATTGATGACGTCTTTCAGCCCTGCCGCGCTCTCGTCCACCGTCACTGGCGCGCGCTCGCCGCCCATATCGGTCTGAACCCAGCCTGGGTGTAGCAACAGCACGCTGCGTTTTTCCGGCAGCGCTTCTGTCACGGCAAACGAGCGCGCCAGCGAGTTCAGCGCGCTCTTACTGGCGCGGTACAGCGCCATATCGCCGGTATCGTTATTTGTAAAGCTTGCAGTGTTGGATGACATAAAGGCGATGACGCCGCCTTCGCGGATCTGCGGCAGCATCTCCTGCGCCAGGCGCACCGGCGCGATGGCGTTGGTCAGGAATAACGAGGCTATCTCCTCTTCAGTGACTTTTGACACGCTCTGATGATCGGGGCCAAAAATACCGGCGTTAATGACCAGAGCGTCGAAAGTTATCGCGCTGAGGGTTTCCTTAAGGTGGGTGCAGCTCACCGGGTCGGTCATATCCACGATTTGCGTCGTGATCCGCGGGTGCGTATTGTCGTTATTTTTATTGCGCACGGTCGCAATCACATCGGCGCCCGCATTAGCGAATGCTGTGGCAAGTCCGCGCCCAATCCCGCGCGACGCGCCAATAATCAGTACATGCTGTACAGTCATGGTGTTTCCTCTTCAGGTACTCATCCTTATGTCATATTAGCAGGGAGATTAACGGGTTACGCATTCGCCATGCAGGATCCACGCAGAAATAGCATCAAGTGCGCCGGGAGCATAAGCATGTTGTCCTGTCAGCAGAAACAGTCCCTGAGTCCACGCAGGCCATTGCGACGGGAGCTGGTAGTCGTACCAGCGGCTTTTTAGCAAACCATGCGTTGCCCCCTCGATCATGCGGATACAGCGGGGCGTTGCCTCAGGCAGCGTGGCGGCCCATATCGCCAGCGTCTCGTCGGGGTTGACGTTCCGGTCATCGGCGCCCATCAGCACCATTACGGGCACCTGCATTTGCGCAATATCCTCCCGTGCATCGGCAAGCGCGTTGCGACGCTCGAAATCGCGCTTGCAGCGGCCCTTACAGGGCTGGGCGACCTTGTGCGGTGTGTAACGCATATCAAAATCACGTCTGTCTTCATGGACTGCCTGCGCAATCTGAGACTGGGAACGCCCGGCTTTGCGCAGCCGTGTTTCCAGAAAATAATTGCCCTGATCGCGCCAGTTAATGGCGCCACCCACGATCGCGGCGAAATCGGCATGCGACTGCATGGCGGCCTGCGGCACAACCCAGCCTGCCTGTGAAAAACCTAAAAAGCCAAATCGGCTCTGTAGCAGCTCCGGCTGTTTTTTAAGTGTCTTAAGCGCAACAGTGGCTTCATCACTGCGATCGCGCATCGTCTGTGCCAGCCAGTTACCGCGGCTTTCACCCACGCCTGGTTTATCCCAGGAATAGACGGCGATGCCTTTCGCAAGCAGATCATTAACCAGAGGCAGATACCCGCCCTGCGACCAGCGATCCTGCGCCCCATCCCCATGAACCAGCACCACCACCGGCGGGCTGTTCACCCCGTCCGGGAGCGTCAGCGTGCCCTCTAAAATGTCTTCATGGTGTGTAAATGTGATCACGCGGGAGTACGGAAGGTTATTCGCATCGAACACGGTGAGACGCCACATGCTAATCATGACGAGAGCGAGAAGAAGGCAGACGGTGACGATTATCGCGTTGCGCATGCGATGAAAACTCTTGTTAATGCTGACACAGCGCCAGCAGGGCCCGGATTAAACCTGACTGAAGCGACAAATTTAGCATTATCGCGCCTTTAACACTCTCTACCTGTATTAGGGAGAGACGGTGACATCAGCAGCACGCCATTTTCATTTGTATCTTTTTTCTCATTTCACTGCGCCGCGGTTCGTATAAATTTTTAGCGTGGCGAAACTTGCTGCCAGGAGTTATGTCAAATTAGTAACAAGATGTTCACGCTTTATCATTACTTTACAGATTGCGTCAGAACAGAGCATAAAAGGGCGAAAGATGAGAAAAATACCGCGGGTTATTCACCAGGTTTACACTGCCGGGTGGCAGCGTTTGCCGGAAGAAATCCGGGCGCTGACTGAACAACTACGCAATCTTAACCCGGATTATGAGTATCGCTTTTATGATGAGCCGGCGATTCTTGCCTGGATCGAAACGCATTTTGGCCAGGATATGCTGGCGCTGTATCAGCGAATTAACCCTGAATATGGCGCGGCGCGGGCCGATCTGTTCCGTTATCTGGTGATTTACCAGGAAGGCGGAGTCTATCTTGATGTAAAAAGCTTTTGTTCACGTCCGCTTGATGAGGTCATCCCAGCCGATTGCGAACTGATGCTTTTCCACTGGGATAACCAGCCTGGCGGACAGGATCATAAAAAAGGTCTGCACAAAGAACTCGCAGAACTGCCGCATGGAGAATACCAGCAGTGGAATGTCATTGCGGCGCCTCGTTCGCCGTGGCTGCGTGAAGTCATTGATGAAGTGACGAGCCGGATAAAAAATTATCAACCCGCAAAATATGGGATTGGTATGAAAGGCGTGCTGAGCACGACCGGACCTATCGCTTTTACCCTTGCTATTCGCCGTATCCCGTTCAGCAAACATGTTCATGTAGTCCGCGATCACCGCACCGCTGGTCTGAAATATTGCGGCGTGGACAGCTCTGTCCTTAAGCGTTTTAAAAAAAGTGCTTATGCCCGTCTTAAGACCCCTGTCGTCACGCTGAGCGAACGCGATCACGCGCGTTATCAACTATGGCTGTTCTTTGTATTCCCCTTTAAGCGGCTTCATAAAAATATCGTTAATGAAACCGACATTGCGCTAAAAAAAACCAGCAGACTCCTGGCTGACAGACGTGTAGATCGCACGCCAAAACGCAGGAAGGGCTGGGTCGGCGCGTTTCGCCGCACCGGTAAGCGGCTTGGTTTACTGGTCGCAGCGGTGCTGGCGCTGACTGGCCTGCATGCCGGATACGAACAGCTCACCGGTAATTTTCATGAAGTCATTGAAGGTGAGCTGTACCGTTCTGCGCAACCAGACGCAACGGATATCGCCGAATACAGCGAGCGGTATCATATCCGCACTATCCTTAATCTTCGTGATGAGCCACGCGGCGACTGGTATGAGCAGGAAAAGGCCTCAGCTGACGTTCACGGTATTCAACTGGTGGATTACCCGCTGAGTTCCAGCAAAGAAATCAGCGTCAGGGAGGCGGAAAAACTGGCGGAGCTGATGAAAACGCTGCCGCGGCCTCTCCTGATTCACTGCGATCATGGCGCTAACCGCACCGGGTTGGTTTCTGCTATCTATCTGGATGCTGTCGCCCAGACCAGCGATCTCATCGCGCAATTGCAGCTAAGCCCCTGGTATGGCCATTTCCCGATTCCTGTTATGGGCCGTTACGCCATGTACAGTTCCTACAAGCGATTCCAGATAATGAGCCCATACTGATGGGCTCCGTTATTCCGCACGACGATAGACCCCTGCGCCCCAGTAGCCTTTGCCCGGTTTGCGGATTTCACGCCAGCCCTGACTAAGAAGGCGGCGGGCTATCAAACGGTTCATCATGCCATGCCCCATCAGCAGCACCGGGCTTTCCGCATTACCGGCAAACGTTGCCAGATTTCCCGCGGCCTTCACCGCACGCTGTTTTGCACCTTGCAGTGTTTCAGCGTGGCCTGATACTCCGCACAGCCATAGCACACGAAATATCCCGCTCCAGACCAAAGGCGACAAACGCAGCCCGCCCACACCATACACTGGAAGTTCAGCCTCCCGGTATAACGCATCGGTATGCATCGGCTCACAACCGAGCGCTTTTAGTGAAGAAAGCGCACGAGGTAAATCACTACTGATGACAATGCCTGCTCTGTCAGCTAACGCGCGGCTTGCCTCAGGCGGTAAGTCGTTTCCTGTTCCGGCCAGATCATAACGTGTAATCCAGTCGGGCATATCACGGGCCAGAAGCGGCTCCGAACTCGTTAAAGCAGACCTGCCGTGGCGCATGAGGATGATTTCCATCATTAAGTACCTTTAACCATCGGTTGGTTTCCGTAATTTATCTGCTTAAGTATCTACTCAAGCGATCTTAAAACATCCTTCAGGTCGAATACCCCCTAAATTTAAGAAGTGACTTAAATTCATAATGTTGTAGAATGTGACATGATCGCGCAATTTTTTACAAAATTTAATAAGATTTATATTCATAAGTAAGGCGTTTCTTTCACATGGAATTATCTTTAATGAACCCGTCAAAAAGCCTCTCATATCAGGACGCTTATCGAGGGGATATAGATGGACTTCGTGCAGTCGCGGTTGTTCTTGTTATCTTGTTCCATGCCGGGCTTTCTTATTTTCCGTCAGGTTTTATTGGTGTTGATATTTTCTTTACTATTTCCGGTTATTTAATTACCGGAAAAGTGGTTCGTGATATTGAGAACAAGAAATTCTCGTTCACTAATTTTGTCGCTGGCCGGTTATGGCGATTACAGCCTGCATTCATTACAGTACTGGTTGCGACAATACTTATCGCTTCATACTGCTATATCCCTGCTGACTATCAGGTATTTACTAAAAGCGCCAAATATACTTCGCTCTTTCTGTCAAATCAGTTTTTTGATAAACAAAGCGCTACGTATGCTTCTCCGGATGCTGATGCATTTCTGCTAATCCACACATGGTCATTGGCTATCGAATGGCAGTGGTATTTTTTCTTTGCGCTGATAGCCACATTACTTGTCGTATTTACCCGTAAAGATGACGCGGATAAAACCAGGAGAAGGGTACTTCTGGGGTGGCTTGCGCTGACGCTGTTCGCCTCGTTGGCGATGATAATGTCCAATCTGTTAACGCATGGACAGCATTATTATTCGCTGGGAATGCGTGCGTTTGAGTTCCTGATCGGCGGCAGCGCTTCGCTACTTCAGCCAAAACTAAAACTTACCGGGAAAACGCAGCAGAACCTTGTGGCTGTCGTGGCGATAGCGTTGATACTATGGATCGCAGCCAGAGATATTTCGGTTGATTTTTATCCGAACGAATATACCCTTTTGGTTTGCCTTGCGACGGCGACGATATTTTTTTGCCGTGGCGCGTTCGTCAATGGGATGCTGACCTTTGCCCCGATTAATTATCTGGGGAAAATATCTTATTCTCTGTATTTATGGCACTGGCCAGTTTTCGCAACTCTGCACTATCTGGGTTATCCCCTTAAGGGGGACATGCTCTGTATGGCGCTTGGTTTGACGCTGGTGCTGGCTATCCTCTGTTATCACGGTATCGAAAATCGATTCAGACGCGTTCGTCTCTCGGCATGGAAAACGATCGCCCTTCTCGTTGTTGTCCCGATAGTGATATCCATAGCGTTATATTCACTGTCCGAAAAATATAACGGATTACCGCAGCGCTTTAATGCCGAATATAACCGGGCATTTAATTTGCAGTACGATGCCTATCTCCATGCGAAGCGTCGTGAGGATTGCCACAGCGGTAAACAGATCCTGTCTGTTTGTCATTTTGGCGATGCGGATAGTAACAAAACGGCATTTTTAATGGGCGATTCAAATGCTAATCATTTTTGGGGGTTCTTTGATGTCGTAGCGAAAGATGCCCATGTGAAAATGTATTCGCTGACAACATCGTCCTGTCTGGCATTACCGGGTATTTACCAGTACGACTGGTGGAAATTCAAAGGGATAAAATACCAGACATGTCATGACAATACGGAAAAGTACTATGAGTACATTCGTAAAAACCATTATGACTATGTGATCCTCGGTCATGTATGGTCACGCTATGCGCAAGGCCCGCATCTGATTAATGCTGATGGCGATGCGCGCAACGAAGCGTTAACCCAACAACGTTATGAAATAGCGCTGCGTAACGCGCTTAAAATCATTACCGCATCGGGTGCCAAACCTATCGTGATGTTCACCATTGCTCAGATGCCCGAGAATTATGAAACCTGTATTAATAAGCACGTGATCCATCGTTATGCCTATGATGTTAATGAATGCGATGCGCAGGATCCGAAAAGCCCTGAAATAGCGTGGACGTTAGATTTAATGAAGAGAATGAAAAATGAATTTCCTTCGTTATCCTTTATCGATGCTAAATCTGCGCAATGTATCAGCGGCACTTGTGTAACCAACATCGATGGAGTCACCATCTACCGGGATGCAGGTCATCTGACGGATTATGCCTCTTATCGCTTTGGTGAGATTTACCTTAAGGCGTTCGGTAATCCGTTAAAATAAGGTTCTCGTTCTGCTCATATAAAAAGCCGCTTATGCGGCTTTTTTATTTCCAGCCTATGCTGTTCGATTGTATGGTCGAGTACACGCTGAATGTCCGGTAAGCGTCCAGAAAAAAGCCCGGAGCACTGAGTTATCAATGCACCGGGCGTAGTTTAACCGGCGACAGCGTGACAGGCTTTTACTTCGTCCGGTTTAGCGGTCGCGGCTGTTAATCAGAAGCTCTGCCAGTCGTTATCAGATACCGCGGCGGCGGCGGGTACCGGACGCAGCGTTTTGATAGGCGTAACCGGAGCGGCGGCCTGACGCGCCGCGCTTTTCGCGTGGCTGTTTGCCGCGATGGTAAACGCGCCGACCAGCTGGTTCAGGGACGCGGCCTGCTCCATCAGTGACTGCGAGGCCGCCGATGCCTGCTCAACCAGCGCGGCGTTCTGCTGGGTCACATCGTCCATCTGATTGACGGCCAGATGAACCTGATTAATGCCCTGAGACTGCTCCTGCGCGGCCACAGAGATCTCATCGACAATATCCGTTACCTGACGCACGGCTTCGTTCATTTTGCCGATATTCTGACCAACGCCTTCCGCCTGCGCTGAACCTGCTTCGACGTACTGCATTGAGTTCTCAATCAGCTCTTTGATTTCACGCGCGGACGATGATGAACGCTGCGCCAGCGTGCGAACTTCACCGGCCACCACGGCAAAGCCTCTGCCCTGCTCGCCGGCGCGGGCGGCTTCCACCGCGGCGTTGAGCGCCAGAATGTTGGTCTGGAAAGCGATGCCTTCGATAAGCGCGATGATGTCGGTAATTTTCGCTGAACTGTCGCGAATATTGCCCATCGTGCTCAACATGGTATTGACGCGTGACTGGCTGTCTTCAGAGATATCACGCGCGTTTTTCGCAAGCTGGCTGGCAAGCTGGGTGTTTTCCGCAGTCTGACGCACGGTTTCGCTGAGCTCAGACATGCTGGCTGCGGTCTGCTCCAGCGAAGCAGCCTGCTCTTCCGTACGCGACGAGAGATCTTCGTTGCCGGCTGAAATCTGCCCGGACGCGGAGCTTACCGACTGTGCGGACGCTTCCACTGCGGCGAGCGAGGAAGCGACATTCGCCGCCAGCGTGTTGTACGCTTTCGCTGTCAGTCCAATCTCGTCCTTACGGGAGTCGTCGGCGCGCAGGGTCAGATCCAGGCGCTCGCTGGAAGCTTCCAGCGTCTGGCGCATGCTGTTGAGCTGGTTGCGAATCGAGAAAATGGTCTTCAGCGTGAAAAAGCCGAGGATAATGATGACGACAGTTGAGGTGCCAATCAGGCCCCACAGCGTCTGACTATAGGAGCGATCGTTTTCCTGACGCAGCGTTTTGCCGACAGCTTCGTTTACTCCCAGCTGTTTCTGATACAGGGCGATCAGCTGACGCGCTGCGCCGCCGACGCCGTTATCATCACGCAATGCCGCCAGCGCGGTGGCGTTGTCGTGCGTACGGGAGCTTTCAAGGAACGCCGGTAAGCGGGCCTGGACCGTCTGAATAACGGTGCCAATACTTTCAGAAATCTGCCTGTCATCTTCGTTCGAGGTTTCGTTCTGCAGGTAGTACTGGTTTAGCGTAGAGATACGGTTAATAACGGTATCGATCTCTTTTTCGATCTGCGACTGGCGGGTAGCCTCTGTCGCGCTCTGGTGGCGATAAAGCCAGATAATCAATGTATTACTGCCATCAATCATTTTGCCGATATCAAGCACCGACGGAAGCGTGTTTTCCTGGACGTACTGAAACCTTGCCTGAAAATTGCTGACCACCACCACCGACGTGATCACCATGGCGATCAGCGCGGCTGAGAGAAGTGAGAACGTCAGCATAAGACGTTGTGTAATGGACATGAAGTGTTTCCTCGGGTGCCTCTTTTCGCTGTATGGAGCCAGTGCTTAAATCAAACCGGCAAAACGAATATCGGCAACCCCGGAGCCAATAATTAGCCTACGCCGCGCGCTTTTTTGTATCCTGCTGATTCCCAAAAATATTAAATTTATTTAAGTGAACGTGGGGTATCCTGCGGCACGTTTTCATGAGCACTTTTACAGCAATGGTCTTATGAGTTTGCTCTATGGTTTATATCGGAAGGCGTGAATTCGTTACGCCGGAAAGCCGGTTGTAACCGTGATTTCCGGAACAGAGAGGGATGTTATGATCATGTTGTGTAAAGCCTGCGGCACGTCTTATGCATTCTCCCCACAGCGGTGCAGCATTTGCGACGATGAGCGGCAGTTCGTGCCGGTAACGGGCCAGCAGTGGGTAGAGGCCGACACCCTTATCGCCTCCCATTCGTGTAAGTGGAAGCAGCATACTCCCGATCTTTTCAGCATCCAGACGGTGCCGGACTTTGCCATTGGCCAGCGTGCGTTTCTGCTACGCACGCCGCAAGGCAATATCCTCTGGGACTGCATCGCCACGCTGGATGAGGCGACCAAAACGCTGGTTTCCGCGCTCGGCGGGTTGATAGCTATCGCCATTTCACATCCGCACTTTTATACCACCATGCAGGACTGGGCGGCCGCCTTCGACGCGCCGGTTTACCTGCATGCCAGCGACCGGGAGTGGATCATGCGCGACAGCCCGTATATCCGGCTCTGGGAAGGTGACAACCTGGCGCTTACGGATGACGTGAGTGTGATAAATCTGGGCGGGCATTTTGCGGGCGGCTGTGTGCTGCATGACGCGCGCGGCGACGGCCTGCTGCTGACCGGCGACATTTTGCAGGTGACACCGGGCGCAAATGGCGTCTCGTTTATGTGGAGTTACCCGAATATGCTGCCGCTGCCTGCCACAACCGTCAGCGCGATGACCCGGAAGCTGGACAGCGTGAAATTTTTTACGCTGTACGGCGCGTTTGAAGGCCGGGAGATCACGGCCAGTGCGAGCGAGATAGTGCGTCGTTCGGCCGAAAAATATGTGGCGTGTCTGAACAACTCGGGCTAACGCTGCCCGTGTTTTTTCGCAAGCGTCGGGTCAGTCAGGCCCGCTCATACGCGACCCGGCCATCGACGTAAGTGCGGTATATCGCGCGATCGTCACCGAGCGTCATCATCACGAATAACTTATCAAATAAGGTCACAGAATTGTCATAGCGCAGCTGCTGAAGCGGTGTTGAGATGGGGTCCAGTACCACAAAATCGGCCTCTTTGCCGGACGTAAGATTGCCAATAAGGTCGTCGAGCCCGAGCGCCCTCGCGCCGCCCAGTGTCGCGAGATAAAACGCTTCATAAGCGGACAAGGGATAACCCTGCAATTGCCCTACCTTGTAAGCTTCGTTCAGCGTTTGCAGCATGTTGAAAGTCGTGCCGGCGCCGATGTCCGTCCCCATGCCTACTTTTACTTTTTTGTGCCACGCTTTGGGCAGATTAAACAACCCGCTGCCAAGGTAGAGATTAGAGGTAGGGCAGAAAGCAATACTGGAGCCGGTTTCGCTCAGGCGGTCCCACTCGTTTTCTTCCAGATGAACGCAGTGGGCAAAGACGCAGCGTTGACCGGTTAAACCGTACTGATGATAGACGTCGAGATAGCCGTCATGCTCAGGATAAAGCGCTTTCACCCAGGCAATTTCATCTTTATTTTCTGACAAATGCGTCTGAAACCAGGTGTCCGGATATTCTTCTCGCAGGCGCTGCGCCATCGCCATCTGTTCCGGGGAAGACGTGGGGGCGAAACGCGGCGTGATGGCATAGAGCAGCCGCTGCTTTTTGTGCCAGCGCGCAATTAACGCTTTGCTCTCTTCATAACTGCGTTGCGGATCATCCAGCAGATACTCCGGCGCGTTGCGATCCATCATCACTTTACCGGCAATGAGGCGCATATTAATCTGACTTGCCGCTTCAAACAGCGCATCGACCGACTGCGGGTGCACTGAACCAAAAACCAGCGCCGTCGTGGTGCCGTTACGTAACAGTTGTTTAATGAAAAAAGCCGACATTTCGCGCGCATACTCCAGATCTTCGTAGCGTCGCTCGGCGGGAAATGTGTATTTATTCAGCCAGTCCAGCAGCTGCTCGCCATACGCCCCCACCATTTCACTTTGCGGATAATGAATATGGGTATCGACGAAACCCGGCACCACCAGCTTTCCCCGATAATCGCGCACCCGAACCGCAGCCGGGATTTGTTGTTTTCCTGCTTCCCATTCACCAAACCATTCGATTTTCCCGTGTCGAATCAGCAGTAATCCATCCTCAATAAACCGCAGCGCCGGGGCTATCCCCACCGGGTTTTCAACGACGCGGGTAAAATCGATAAAACTGCCGCGTACCGCTTTTAAGGTCTGTTCTGCCGACATAGTGAACTCCTGCGTAATGTTCTGTTTCTTCTTCAGGTCTCTTTTGCCCGGACGTCATGTACTGCTCGTAGTATAAGGACGCTATGCCCGCAAGGCTTTTGATACGGCGCCATGGCACAGGCGGTTAACCCACAATGTTTATCCTGCCAGACTAAACGCCCTGACAGCGAGGAGTGCGCGTGCCTGCACCTTCGGAGTGGGGCTGACGCAGTCAGACCGTATCTCCGGCCTGCGGGTCCGCAGGAGCCGCCTGGCGGTGTAGTTACAACATACGTTAATGCGAATCAGGTTTACCCGCCCTACGGGCGGGCGCGGGCGGCCCGGCAATGGGTGAGTGCGCGCTCAGGGGTTTCAGGAACAAATCTGACGCCACAACCGCGGCCGGAAGGGGCTCCAGGGTTTCAGAATGACGCGGTGGCTACCGGTGCAAAGACATTTTATCCTTATGGATGTTGTAACTAGTAAAGGGTTTTTCAATACCTTTTACTGCACAAAGCGCAGCACACAAAAGCCACTCACGCCGCGGTGAGTTGGCTTTATTTAAAGGGATATAAAGGCGATGGCCACCATTATCGCCCTGCTCATCTTCAACGCTCCCTTATGCCGAATCACGGGTTCTGTATCGCCTGTTAACCGTGAGGATGTCCCTATCGTTGCCAGAATCGCCCTTCCCTACCAGAAATGGCACTCCGCCCTTAAAAGGTGGTGAATATGTTATTATCCGGTTGATATTTATGGAAAATAGTTTCGAAGAGTGACAATTATGAAAACCGGATATGCCGCACTGCTTTCTGCCCTTCTGCTCTCAGGCTGCGCGCAGCTTAACGATGGCCTGGGCGCGTTAAACTCAGGCCTCGCCAGCATTAACAAAGGGTTAAAAGCCCCGCTTCAGAAAACGGATAAATCCGCCAGCCAGATTTGCGCCGAAGCCAATAAAAACCCTGGCCGCGCGAATCAGACCTTTAACGGGCTGGGCATGACAACAGAAGGGATAGTGCATCTGCATGACAATAACTTTGTCACTGAGGAATTTTTCCTGCTGAAGGTCGGCAGCAATACGGTTGCCGTCAGCGGTTATCCGGATATGAATGCCCTGAATGAAGGGCAGCGACTGAAAGTGGAGGGCACCATCACCAATATCTCCAAAGATTTCGGATGTATGATCTCGGTGAATGCTTACTGATTTCAGGCGCCGTCAAAACAGGCCGGAAAGCCGGCCTGCTTATCAATCCCGCCGCAGCGCATAAACCCTACCGACCGTGAAACCCGTCCAGATAGGTCTGCGCCAGATCGTCGCCCAGCATCCGCTTTTCACGCGGGCTGGTGTTGTCATCTGAGAACTGGCCGCGATGGTTCGCGAATTCGCTGGCGGTTTGTATGCCACAGGCGTTGTCGCGGTAAGCCTTAGCCTGACGCTCTGCCCAGGCGGCATCACGCCCCTGCGCTTTATCCGCTTTGCCCTGATTGTAGACGCTGGTAAAAGCAGGCATAAACGCGGCGATGCTGCCCGTTGTATCCACTCTTAAATTCGCGTCGTGCGATTCCATTCCCTGCAGGACATAGTGCCGCGCATGTATTTCCGGCGACGTTCTGGTCACGCATCCCGCTAACACCGCGGCCACAGCCACGACTATCACTCCGTAACGCGTCATAGATTTCTTCCTGAAAAGTTATCGTTCTGCCGAATTAAGGCGGGCAGATGTGGCCTGTGCATCATCACCGCTGTGAATTGAGCGCAGAAATTTTACCCCTCGACATTCAGGGTTAATACATACCAGATCAGGGGATTGCACAGGCATCGCTGGCGTGCATTACGCTGTGGAAATCAAAGTAAAAAGCCGCACAAGGCGAACCCTGTGCGGCGAGTCTGTGGCGTACTGACGTCAGGCCGTCTGCTGGTGCGTACTGAAGAACGCCAGCGCGGTTTCCAGCGCTTTCGCCTGCTCTTCGAGCGACATCGCCGCCGCGGAAACCTGCTGTACCAGCGAGGCGTTCTGCTGGGTCACGCTGTCCATCTGGTTCACCGCCACGCTTATCTGATCCACCCCGCGGGTCTGTTCATCCAGCGCCCGTACGATTTCGTTAATCGCCAGGTGCACGCTGCTCACCGCGTCGATGATTTGTTTCATCGTGGAGCCGGTTTCATTTACCAGCGTCACGCCCTGACCGACGCGGCCGGTCGATTCCGTGATCAGCTGAGAGATCTCTTTTGCCGCGTTCGCGCTGCGGCTGGCGAGCGTGCGTACTTCACCGGCGACAATCGCGAAGCCGCGCCCCTGTTCACCGGCGCGTGCCGCTTCCACCGCGGCGTTCAGCGCCAGGATATTGGTCTGGAAGGCGATGCTGTCGATAATGCTGGTGATATCGCTGATTTTCTGCGAGCTCTCATCCACCTGCGACATCACATGCACCACGCGATCCACCAGGGCCTCGCCTGCGCCCGCGATATTTTTCGCGTGTTCCGTCAGCACAATCGCACGTCCGGCGCTCTCGGCGTTGTTTTTCACGGTCGCGGAAATCTCTTCCATGCTGGCGGCCGTCTCAACAATCGCCGCCGCCTGCTCCTCGGTGCGGGACGCCAGATCGGTATTGCCGGCAGCGATTTCACTGCTGCCGGCGCGCACAGAGTGGCTGGCATCGCTGATATCGCCGACGATCTCACGCAGTCGCGACTGCATCGTACTCAACGCATAAAAGATGCTCCAGGTATCGCCCTGCTGCACCGGAATGACATTATTCAGGTTGCCATGCGCGACGGAGAGCGCGATTTCAGAAGCTTCCAGCGGCTCGCCGCCCACCGGGCGCGCGACTTTGCGGGTGAAGACCAGCGCCACCACCAGGCTCACGACAGCAATACTCAGCACCATCAGAATGAGGGCATTGATCAGTCCCTGCCAGGCTTCGGCCATGACGACGCTCACCGGCGTAACCACCGCAAGCTTCCACGGCGTGCCGCTGTTGCCCACATCAATGGTGTTCCAGGTGATAAACGCCGGTTCGTTAAGCACTGGATCGTTATAGCGAATCACATCACGGCCCGTCACGGTGCCTTTATAGGGCTTGCCGATGGTCGCTTTATCCGGCGCGGAGATCACTTTGTTGTCCGCGGACAGCAGTAGCGCATAACCAACGCCATCCCACGGTTTGATTGCTCCCACCATCTTTTGCAGCGTTTCGAGTGAGAAATCTGACGTTACCGAGCCCTGGAATTTGCCGTCGCGCATAATCGGCGCGGCGATCGAGGTGAGCATGACGTCCACGCCGTTGTACGGGTAGATATAGGGTTCGATGATGACATCTTTCTGCCGCTGGCGTGGAAGCACGTAATAGTCGCCGCTGCCGGGCGTTTCATAATCCACCAGATTATGCAGCGCCGGGTTGCCCGCGCTGTCGCGGTCCACATAACGCGCGTAGCGTCCCTTCGGATCCTGGCCTGCCTGACCGGCAAATGTGGCGTCGCTTGCGTCAAACGCGTCAGGTTCAAAGGTCAGTGACATTGATAAGAAATCATCATGGGCGCGCAGAAAGCTGACTAACAACTGCTCCAGCCCTTTACGATCCTTAAGCCCGGACTCATGCAGCGCCCAGGCGCTGATGCCAACATCGCGCGCGGCAATCAGGGCCGTATCGAGGCGACGGCTTACCTGTAAGGTTTCCGTTTGCGCAATTTGTTGCAGGTGTTTTTTCGCGACATATTCCTGCTGCGACATCGATTGCCAGAGCAGTAAACCGATCGTGATGCCAAAACCTGCGGTTATCGTAATGAAAATGGATAACAGCATCAGCGTTTTGGTCTTAAGCTTTCTTCCCGAAGAGAGCTTACTGGTCATTATTTTCTCCCAAACACCGCCAGAAAGGCAGGATATATCTGCTAACTATCGGCAATTATCCAGGAAGCCTTATACGTTCCCTTAATTAAATTTTCTTACTGCAAACGAAGCGGGACAAGCGAAACGGGTAAAGGTAGTCATATCAAAAAGAAAGGCGCGAATGCAGAAATCGAAGGCAAAAAAAGAGGGCCGCCCGACATCGTGGCAGCCCGTAAACAGAATAATGGCGAATGGCCCCTTTTCCTGATGATGCTATCGTAGCGTCTGAACCTTAAGGCAAACTTAAGAGATGAGTTTAATCTTAAATTTTTTGTGACGATGGCATCATTACGTATCAAAAAAGCCGGAAAATCTCACCGCCGCAATCAGGCATCCGTAAATTCCAGCTTCGCTTTCACGCGCTCCAGCGACTGCAGATAATCGATATTCTCAATAAGCTGATGTAATTCCCGCGTTTCGCCGCCAGACTCCGCCAGTGCATCTTCAATAAAAGGCGAATGCCCGAAACGTTGCAGGATCACATTTTTCTTTTGCATGTCATTCAGCGAGCAGAGCGTAATAAACCGGAAGCGTTTTTTATACGTAGCGTCGTTTTTCAGGGTCTCCGTCGCCTCGCACGGTGCGGAAATAATGCACCGGAACGACGACATCAGATACGGCTTAAGAGAGAGAAGAATGCGCATCCCTGCCGACAGCTGGTCATTTTCTGCGGTGAACGCGTGCGTACCGTCCAGATACAGAATGACTTTATGGCGCTCGGCCAGCTCAACCGCCAGCGCCAGTTTTTTTTCTACCTCTTCCTGACTGGTATTACCTGCATACAGCGACACCATATTAATTTCCGCCAGATGGCAGCCCGGCTGGATCTGTAACAGGTAGCGGGAAAGATTGCGGACAAAACAGGACTTCCCGACGCCTTCATTGCCGGAGACGACCAGACTGTTAGTATTTCGGCATGACAGAATCGCCAGCGCCGAGAGGATTTCTGATTCCCGATACATCACGTCCGGAATATTTCCGCTGGCGAGCATCCCCATCAGATCGCTGGCATGAATGCCATGCTCTTTTAACAGTGAATAAAACGCCTTCCGGTCATGTTGCGGCTCAATGGTGAACAAATTGTTAGGTGGTGTCATTTTATTTTCCTTAAGCGTGTAATTACAAAAGTAATAATCCCGCCCTGATTCATTTCTGAAAAGGCGTTGAATACCGCTGCGGTTAAATGGGTAACAAAATAATAATGGCGCCGGTTAACGGGCACGACTTATCCCCACGCCGGAGACCATTCCACCAGCGTTTGCGTACCTTTTGCGCATTACAATTTTACGAGCGTCTCGTTGAATACCCCGTTGTGTGTCTGACTCTCCCGCCAGCATTTCAAAGGTCAGAAAGGCCAGCTCATATCATCAGGAGAATTGGATAGTTAAGCGGTGCTAAAACTTAATTAAGTGTGAAGATAGGCAAAAATCTTAAAGGCGTCAACTGCCGAAATAATTATCGATAAATAAGTTATTCCTTATACCGTGAATTGGCGAATTAAGATTTTCCTCAGTATGAATTACGGAAATAAAAAGGTAAGTTGTCCGGTTATTTTTTATGGGGGCAGGTAAAATTTTATGTCGCAAACGGGTGGCGATACGGATGGAAATCATTAAAAAACCCCGCCGATGCGGGGTTTGTGAGAGAAAAGAAGACGAGCGGTTTCAGAACGTACTGTAAAGCAGCGCAGAAACCGTGAGCAGGCCGCCAGCAGCGACCACGACCGCCGTCGGGCCTCGCAGCGAGCGCAGCGCGTCACGGGTATAGATCAGGTACGTCGGGATAAGAAACAGGAAGATGGCGGTCAGCGGCCCGCAGACGGTTTCGATCAGCGTAATAACGTCCGGGTTGAGGTCAACCACGCCGAATGTCACGACAAACATCGCCAGGAACGCGAGCGTCTTCGCACGCGTTTTTATACCGGTGCGCTCGGCAATCAGCGCCGTCATGGTTTCCGCCACAGGCAGGCACACGCCGAGAAACGATTTCGTCATCCCTACGATGGCGATAAACGGCGCGAGGATAAACAGCAGATCGAGACCGCCCTGACTCTGCATCACCGAGAGCATGTTCAGGTTTTCCGCTTTCGCTCTGGCGAACGTCGCCGGCGGGTTTGCCAGCAGGCAACTCAGCACGAAGAACACAATGCTGAAAATAATCAGCGCATACGCCACGCGCACCACCCGTACTGACTTCACTTCGCCGCCATGACCGCTTTCACGATAGTACGACGCCAGCGGCGCAATCAACGGCGCGGAGCAGAGCGCGAAAGAGATGAGCGGCAAGGTCAGCCAGATATTTTTCAACGCGTCGCCCACGGGCTCGCCTGCCGGAATGAGCGGCATACTGAAATTCGCCAGGCTCCAGGCGGGGATCTGGAGCACCGCTATCAGCAGAAGCGATAACGCAAACGGCAGCGCCAGCGCGCCCATCATGCTGACGACTTTATCGCGCCCTTTGCTGAGCGCCAGAAACAGCACCGCCACGACGACAAACGCCAGCAGCGCGCGATTTACCGGCGCGACATGCATGCGATTCATCAGGTAATCCGAGATAGCATTTACCAGCGAGATGGCATACACCAGCGTGACCGGGAAATGCGCGACGCAGAAGAAAATCCGGATCGCCGCCCTCCCCTTCGGGCCGAAAAACGCGCCGAACAGCGGCAGCGTGCCGTCATCGGTCTGTTTATCGCGCATAAATACGCGGCAAATCAGCACATGCGGCACCAGCGAAAGCGGAATGCCCAGTATCAGCAGAAGAAGAAAAACCAGCGGGCCGCGCGTGCCGATTTCAACAGGAAGAAACAGCGTGCCCGCGCCGACGGTAGCGCCCGTAAACGCCAGCATCCAGAGCGTGTCTCTGAATCTCCAGTGGCTACGGGTGGCAGGCCGCTGTCCGTGGGGGTTGATATTGTCATTGTCTATATTTCAGCTTAATGGATTAAGAATGTACCGAAGCCGTTTCGCAGGCCGGTTAAGAAAAAACGCACAGGGCGTAAACAGGGGCTGAATGATATAGAAATCGGGCGCTGAATTCGAAGCTCGCGGGTGATAAAACGTAAATAAACGCAACGGCGCGCGC